>JBPYDQ010001170.1:0-2250 GCA_051986135.1 Terriglobales bacterium
TTCGGCTGGACTTCTGGAACGGACGACCGGATTCGGTCGACGTTCTCATCAAAGCAAAGCGCCGATAACATTATTAGCCTGCTCTAAACCGGTCTATCTCTTCTTTCTTAAGTCGGTTTTGAAATGAGCCGCCATGGCCGGATTTGCGGTGACCACTGCGGAGTTGCGCGCTGGTTTCAGTGCCCTCGGCGCAGCGCTCGAAAATGCGGTACTTCGTCGCGTGCTATCCACAACCCGCGAAATCGCCGACCTCCGTATCCGCGTTGAGAGATTGGAAAAGGAATGCGGCCAGCTGCCCCAATAGTTGAGAATGTCCTCGTCGCTGAACGTCGATTGACTCATCACTTCTGCATGTTCCCCACCTGCCGCGTTGCTCGTCTTGAAAACCTTTAGATTCGGGTTACGGAGTTTGCTGACCAGAGCCGGCACCATTCAATCCTTCAGTGGGATGCCGTTATGGGCAGCACAAAAAGTTCGTGCCGGCTGTTGACGAGTGAAAATTCCCACGCCTCTTGGTCCCCACTCTTTGAAAAGCGCGACGATCCTGTCGTCAGTGCAGTCCAAGAGGTGGGGCGACCCATGTTATGATCCGTGACCAACCGGGAAGGCTTGGGCCAGCCCGCACCTGTTGTTCAAAATCGAATTCCTGGAATCAGTTGTGAGCCACGCCTCTTTGAAGTCGGGATTCAGTTATGTGGTCCGGCAACGCAGCCTTTGGGGCGCGATTGTGTTCTGGCTGCTCCTGGTTCTCTCTGGAATGCACTTCCACTACCGCAATGAGGCCCTTGGCGGCTCAGTTTATATCTTGATACTCCTTGTTGAGATGGGGCTTGTAGCGGTACTCGCGCGTAAGCGCTCCATGCCCGACCTGGCACAGCGTGCGCCGGAACGAAGAATTGCACTGCAGGAAACATTGGCGTTGTGGGTTTACGGCGCAATCATCCTGGCGATGGGGCAAGTGTTAGGCAAGCGCTGGTTCGGCGAAGGTATTGCACTGCACCTGAATGGATCGCTGGTAGGGGCGACGCGAGTACAATCCCCCGCTGAAGTCTACACCTGGGCAGTGTACAACGGATTCTTTCTGGCGCTGATACCGTATGTCGTCTTTCGAATGCGCGGGTATTCGCGGGAAGCGCTGAATCTTAAATCGTCCAATTGGAGAAACGACACGCTGGTGATCTTTGTCGTGATGGCGATCGGCGTTGCGCTCGATCTCGCTGGCCACAGTTTCCGGCAGCTTACTCCCCATCAGCAACTCGTCGGTGGGTTACTGTCCTTCGTGCTCCATCTGTTCGGCACTGACCTTCCGATCATGATCTTCATCTATGCCATCCTGGTGCCGCGCTATTTCCGGCTTTCGTCTCCTATGACTGCATTCCTACTGGGCGGGGCGAGCTATCCGGCCATGCACGTCTTCGAATCGGCATGGACTCACTACGACACGCTTTCCCACGCAATCGCATCTGTGATTTTGGTCTTTCTCGTATTCTTTCCGCCGGGATTGATGAAATCGTTTCTTACTGTCCGTACTGGCAATGCCTGGGTCCACATGTGGGGTTATCACGCGGTCACGCCTCACGTGACGGTGGATACGCGGCTCATTGTGCATGATTTCGATATCCGGTGAACTGCTCTCCCAGTTGACCTGGCCACTTCCTTTTTGATCACGGTGGGGCAATAACATTTCGGCTTCGGTGACATCCGCCGACCGTCTACTCCCACTCTTCGGCGCCTCCTTGGCTACGCTCGGGTTGCTCAGGGCAGGCTCTGTCGTTCCAAAACCGGTTCCCGTCTGATGCTCAAACGGCCCCCAGCCGTCTTCCCAATCTCCTCACCCACTATTCACCATTAAGCCATGGAGCATCCCAATGACCGCCGCAAACGGCCGTGCGAACGGCTCTGCACTCGATAATCGGAGGGAACTGGTGGCGCCAACGGTAACGCCACCCGCCATCATGAGCCCGTCAACTAGTCCGCAGTTCTCGACCGCTCAGATCAAACAATTGATAGGAGAGCTCGAAGTACCCTTTGATCCGTCGTTAATCGAGTGGCGGGTAACGTACACCACCAAGTCCGGAAACTCCCGAGACAGGTTATCCCGGGTGGGAGCCAGAACCAACAGTCCCTAAAAAGGTGATATCGCTGAACTGGTTTGCCGAATTGAAGCTTTCGAAGCGCCGTTCCTCAAAGGTCTTTACCGAGGGTTGTTGAAGAGAGTTGCACGCGTGTGGAAGCCTAGTCAGATTCAGG
>JBPYDQ010001171.1:0-30079 GCA_051986135.1 Terriglobales bacterium
TCCAGGCCATTCTCCCGCTTAAGGGAAAAATTCTTAACGTGGAGAAGGCTCGCTACGACAAGATGCTCGGCCACGATGAAATTCGCGCCATGATTACGGCGCTGGGCACGGGAATTGCCAAGGATGATTTTGATCCCGCCAAGCTGCGTTACGGCAAGGTTATTCTGATGACCGACGCCGACGTGGACGGCAGCCACATCCGCACGCTGCTGCTGACGTTCTTCTTCCGTCATATGCAGGAGCTGATCAAGCGCAACAACGTCTACATCGCCCAGCCGCCGCTCTACGGTATCAAGAAGGGCAAGTCGCATCAGTACATCAAGGACGACCGGGAGTTCGTAAAGGTCATGGTGAAGCGCGCCGCCGAGGGTCTAGTGGTACGCTATGGCGAAGGCGCAGCCAAGCTCGAGGGCTCGGCGCTTTCCAAGTTCATCACCGTACTCAACGAGTATCTCGGGTTCTTTGACAAAGTCGATAAGCGCCTGCGCAACCAGCACGTCACCGAGGTGCTGCCCAAGCTTGATCTCTCCAAGCGAGCAGATTTTGAGGGCGACAAGAAGGCGGCGCCCAAGAAAATCGAGCAACTCGAAAAGGAATTGAAGAAGCTCGAGAAGGATCAGGGCTTCAAGACGGTGGAAACGCATTTCGACGAGGAGCACAATCTCTGGGAAGTTGAGTTTGTGAACTCGCAGGGCGCCGAGCACCGCATCAACTGGGAATTGGCTTCCAGCCCCGAGTACCGGCAAATGCTGGCCAAGTTCAAGCAGATCGAGGACTGCATGGAGCCGCCGTTCGTCGTAGAAACCATCGTCAAGGGTGCGACCAACGGAAAGGATGGCAACTCGGAAGAGGAACTCAGCGACGCGGAGCGCGAAGATTTGGAGAAAACGGCCAGGAAGACCACCAAAGCCCAGGCCAAGGTCAAGCACAAAGAACCCGAAGTTGTGGAGAAGACTTCACCCCGCGAATTATTCGATTATGTGCTTGCCGAAGGGCGGAAAGACTACACCGTTCAGCGCTACAAAGGTCTGGGCGAGATGACAGCCGAGCAGTTGTGGGAAACTACCATGGATCCCGAGCGCCGCACGCTGTTGTCGGTCAAACTGGAAGACATTGCTGAGACCGAGACGATCTTCACTACGCTGATGGGGGAAGACGTCGAGGCGCGGCGTAAGTTCATCGAAGACAACGCGCTCGATGTGAAGAATCTCGACATCTAAGAACTGCCGTTGGGGGTCGGGTCACCGGTCCCCGGGGCCACGGCCGCGAGCGAAGGGTCGTTGGCCGTTCCGCTCTTTTTCCTGCAACAAACCAGATAGCAAGGGAAACATGGGGCGCTCGAGATAGTCCTTCTTTCGCCGAGAGGACGCAGTCGCGATGGCGGGAGTTGCTGCTGCTGCTTGGGCGAGAGGCGCGATTGCCATTTGGGCGGCGTTGACAGAATCGGTGACTCCAGTGGGCTGGTGACGCTCAACCAAGACCACCATCTCGGTCCCCATGGCTCGGTGCGCCACCTGATTTATTCAGGGTTGTTGTTGGCCCAACCGCCACCTGCTGATGGTTCGAGAATGGCGCGGCCTTCCCTCAGTTGGTTAGTAGGGTTTAGCTCACACTCTCCAAGCCCGGCCAGCCGAGGCGCTCGGGGAGCGTTCACTTCCGTGAGGCCGACGAAGAATACGGGCGGAGAACTCGGATTCTCGGTCCGTGGTATCACCGAGCCCTGGGAAAACAAAAACGGCAGGGTCGATTCCCCTGCCGCTTGTCAATGAAACCGGAGTTACTTTCCTTTATTCACAGCTTTTCTGAGTTCAGCCCCAGGGGTGAATTTAGCCACGCGGCGGGCAGCGATCTTAATGGTAGCGCCGGTTTGCGGGTTACGCCCGTTTCGGGCCTTTCTCTGGGAAACCGAGAAGGTGCCGAAACCAATCAGGGCTACCCGATCCCCCTTTTTCAGCGAGGAGGTGATGCTCTCCACCGCGGTATCAATGGCGGTTCCGGCGGCAGCCTTGCTGATGCCGGCGCCAGCTGCGATGCGATCGATTAGATCGGCTTTGTTCATGGTGTCTCCTGGTAAGTTTGTGGGTTTGACCCCGTGTTTGGGGCAACCCAATCGGGGTCGAAACCTCGCGGGAGCTATTTTCCTCTGAGTTTCTCGAATGTCAACTGTGAAAATCCGCGCCGGAAGCCAGATTTGCACGAGGACAGCCCCGAGGACCAGATCGGCATCTCACATTCGAGAATCAATTTGCGCAAAACTTCGTTCCTAGTGCGAAATACTTTCGGGCGAGCTGGGCGTGGCATCGGCATGGGGCGGAAAGGTTGGAACAGTGCACTCCCTGCGCAAATCACAAAAACATTGGGTAGAATGGTTTCCCATCCTCGTACTGGCCGGAATCCTCGCCGGAGCCTTGGGCGGTTTGGCCGTCGGGGTGATTACCTCGCGCTCAATATCAACCAGTACGAGCCCGGCACAGTGAACGACTGGTGACACAATTCGCGCTTCGGCTGGCGCGAACCGTTCGGTCGCCGGACGTGTGCCTCCGGGACCTATACACGGCAACGAAAAGGGGGCCGGTTTTTCCTCCGTCCTCCACAGGCCATCCGGCAACTTCACAGGATGTGCACAGCCGGGCCGGCGTTTCGACTTGCAGGATCTGGCGGTCGGGTGCAGAGTCAAGGAACGAGAGCCTTGATGAGTAGCCCAGTGGCGGCCGGGTGCCCAATCTGCGAAGGTACTGGATGGAAGACGCTTTTCCCCGGTCCAAACCAGCGCGTTATCCGCTGCCCATGTCGCATTCGAGCCCGCGCTCGGGCGCTGCTTGCGGCGGCACGCATCCCCAGGCGCTATGAGCACTGCGAGCTGTCCAGCTTCACCACCGATTTTCCCGCGGCGCATGCATCGTTGGCTTTGGCGCGCATCGCGGCTTCCAAGTTTGTCGAGGAATACGATGCGCGCGATGGGACCGGACTGTTGATCATCGGGAGGATTGGTGTAGGGAAAACGCACTTGGCCGTCGGGATCATGAAGGAGCTGATTCTGGGCCGCGGCATTGGCTGTTTGTTTTACGATTACCGCGAGCTGCTGAAAGAAATTCAGAACTCCTACAACGAATCAGTCAAGGCTACCGAGCTGGACGTACTGCGCCCGGTATTCGATGCGGATGTGCTGGTGCTCGACGAGCTGGGTGCCGTAAAGCCAACCGAATGGGTCTGGGATACCGTCAGCCTGATTCTCAATACGCGGTACAACGACAACCGGACCACGATCATCACTACGAACTTCCCGGACGGAGCGCCAGCCTTGAGCGTTTCATTTTCGCCGGCGAGGAGCGCCAGCCGCGAAGAAACCCTTGGGGATCGCATCGGTGAGAGAATGCGCTCCCGCCTGCACGAAATGTGTCGAATTATCCAAATGGATGGCCAGGATTTTCGCCAGAAATTCCGTAGCGCCAGTTTCCGGTAGTTTCCACGGCACGGACAAAACAGACAAGGGGAAAACCAGAAATCCCGGGATAGATCTTTGTCATCTCGCGCGGTCGGAGGTGAGATGGGTTGTCCAACGACAACCGGAATGCCTCGCGGGAGCCCTGGGGGGGACCGGCTGAATCCTAAGACGGTCGCATCCGTTGCGCACGCGTGGCCTACAATTGAAATGTGCTGACCGAGCGCCTGGAATTCGTGGCTGAACGCGACGCCGACATCTTCTCTCGTGCACCGGCGGCTCCCGCGGTTTTCCTACTTCGCGGGGATGATCCCCAGTCCGAGCCTTACGTCAGCAAGACCGCAAGTCTGCGACGGCGGCTGATGCGCTTGCTTGGCGTCTCGCAAGAGCACAGCCGTAAGCTGACGCTGCGTCATCGTGTCCGCTGGATCGAGTTCACGCCTACGGGATCAGATTTCGAAGCCGGCTTCCTGCTTTACGAAACGCTGCGGCGAACCTTTCCCCAGGACTATGGCAATCGCATGCGGCTGCGATTTGCTCCCCTGGTGAAGATGCACCTGGACAATCCGTACCCGCGGGCTTCCATCACGAGCCGGATCGGGCGGTTGGGAAAATCGCAGTACTTTGGTCCGTTTCCTTCGCGGGCAGCGGCTGAAAAATTTGCCAATGACGCGCTCGATTTCTTCAAGATGCGGCGCTGTGTGGACGACCTCGATCCCAATCCGGGGTTTCCAGGCTGCATTTATTCGGAAATGAAAATGTGCCTGGCGCCCTGCTTCCAAGGCTGTACCGACGAAGAGTACAGAGCCGAGGTGGAGCGCGTCGAGGCCTTCTTCCATACGCAGGGAGACTCGTTGGTGCGGGAAATTTCCAGTCAGCGGGAGCAGGCGTCGGCGGAGCTTCGTTTCGAAGACGCGGCGGCGCTGCATGCGCGCCTGGAAAAGCTGAAGCCAGTGGTGGCGCAGCTTCCGGAAATTGTGCATCGGCTGGATGGCCTGAATGGGTTGATCATCCAGCGTTCGGTTGAGCCCGATTCGGTAGCGCTGTTTCCGATCTACGGAGGAGTTATTTCCGGGCCCATTCAGTTTTGTATCCGGCAGGAAATTGTGCCCGGCGGCAAGACTCCGTCCATGGAAGCCCGGATCGCGCACCAACTGGAGTTGCATCCCCCGGGGCCATTCGGAAGCGCACTCGATCTCATGGAGCACTTGGCAATCCTGAAGCACTGGTACTTTCGGAGCAGCCGTACCGGAGAAATTTTCTTTGCTCAGGCCAGGGGGGATTTGCCCTTACGCCGAATCGTGCGCGGGGTGGCGCGCGTCTATAGAGGCGAGCGCGCCGAACCCCAGATGCCAGCGGCGGGAGCGGCGCCGCTCGTCGAATGAGGAGTCCTCCCACATGAGCGCCAATCCAGACCAATCCATCCGAGAACACGTGCTGAGTTTGCTGCGCGGGGGTAATGCGCACACAAGCTTCGATGACGCGGTTGCCGACTTTCCTTCGACGGCACGGGGAAAGAAGGTAAATGAGCTGCCCTACACTGCCTGGATGCTGCTCGAGCATCTGCGCATCGCGCAATGGGATATTTTAGAATTCAGCCGAAATCCCCAGCACCAATCTCCGGAATGGCCGAAAGGGTATTGGCCAAAGGAATCCGCTTCGCCCAGCGACTCCGCCTGGACGAAGACGGTCGGATCTTTTCGCTCCGACTTAAAAGCTATGGAGCAACTGGTCTTGGATCCCAAGACAGACCTTTATGCCCAAATTCCCTGGGGGCAGGGGCAGACAATTCTGCGCGAGGCTCTGCTGATCGCTGATCACAACGCCTACCATGTCGGCCAGCTGGTGGTATTGCGGCGATTGCTGGGAACTTGGCAGAAATAATCGCTGGCGAACAATAGCACGTCGACCATCCAAGGCGGAAAATACCGGGTACCGGCGACTGGAAGCCCCGGCCGCTCAAGCCGTTCAGCCACTTTTGTGAACCTTGAGGGACCGGCGGTAGGCCGGACTGTACGGGCGTTCCCGGCAAATTTCGAAGTCGTGCAGGTTGTGTTAATCGAGCACGCCGTCCTGCGCGCCACGCCCAATAGGATCTCCTCGGCGGAGACAGCGGATCGGGTCTAGGAGAGAGGCTCTCACGGGTAAATGGTGGCGGGGTCGAAATGCGGCCGAAAGGATCGCCGCCCGGTAGTCGCCTGGTTGGATCGAACGGGCCGTCCGGCGCCGATGCATCGCGAGACGCAGCCAGAAAATCCTGTACCCGAGAGAATAGAGCAGGTCGGTGTCGAGTGAACCAAGAAGTCCGCCCCATAGAGTCGCATGGCGGCCCGGGGTGAGGTTGGAGCCGAACCGACGCGACGCGAGATGTTCCGAATAATGGGTGTTTTGGAACGAGTCGTTTCATTCCTCGCGGCATCCAATCAAGCACGGTGAATAATTCTCGATTTTTCTTTGAACACTACGGTCTGAACGAGCGTGATCTGGAAGGTTATCTGGGGGCGGCGCTCTCGGCGGGCGGCAATTACGCGGATTTATACTTCGAATACCTCTCCTCCACATCGCTGGCAGTCGACGAATCCATGGTGAAATCCGCATCTCAGGGCATTTCTGCTGGGTGCGGAATTCGCGTCGTGTCCGGCGAACGCACCGGTTACGCATACACCGACGACTTGTCGCCCGAGCGTATCCTCAACGCAGCTCGAACTGCAGCGCTGATCGCTAGTGGCCCGGCCAGGCAGCCGGTGGTCGGCTTTCAGGGAAAGCCGGCGCGCAACCTCTATCCCGTAAGCTTGGCTTCTGCGGACGCGGAGATTACAGCCAAGGTTGAGCTGGTTATGCGAGCCGACTCGGCGGCCCGCGCATACGATCCCCGAATCAAGGAAGTCCGTGCCAGCTACGCCGACGAATTACGCCACATCCTGGTGGTCGGATCGGACAACACCTACGCCGAGGATTCACAACCGTTGGCGCGGATAAATGTCTCCTCGATTGCCAGGACGGATGGAAACTCGGCCCGCGGCAGCGCTGGTGGCGGCGGCCGGGTTGCACTGGACTTCTTCTTCGGCGAGAAGACGCCGGAATATTTTGCCCAAGAGGCAGCCAGACAAGCGATCCTGCAACTGGATGCGCGCGAGGCCCCGGCGGGTGAAATGGAGGTTGTGCTCGGTCCGGGATGGCCCGGAGTGCTGTTGCATGAGGCTATAGGGCACGGACTGGAGGCGGACTTCAATCGTAAGAAGACGTCGGCGTTTGCCGGGCTGCTGGGAAAGCGCGTAGCCAGTGAAAAGTGCACCGTGGTTGACAACGGTACGCTGCCCTGGCGGCGTGGGTCCTTAAATATCGATGACGAGGGCCGTCCGACGCAAAATACGGTGCTCATCGAAAACGGAATTCTAAAGAATTATCTGAGCGACAAACTTTCAGCGCAGCTGATGGGCATTGCCGATACCGGCAACGGGCGGCGCGAGAGCTACGAGCACATCCCCATGCCGCGCATGACGAACACTTACATGCTGGCAGGTGAGGATGATCCCGAGGACATTCTGCGATCCGTCAAGCGCGGAATTTATGCGGTGAATTTCGGTGGCGGGCAGGTGGACATCACGAATGGGAAGTTTGTTTTCTCCGCGTCCGAGGCTTACCTGATCGAGAACGGACACATCACCGCTCCGATTAAGGGTGCGACTCTGATTGGCAACGGTCCTGATGCGCTCACTCGGGTATCGATGGTCGGAAATGATCTCAAGCTCGACGAGGGAGTTGGTACTTGCGGAAAAGATGGGCAGGCGGTGCCAGTCGGGGTGGGGATTCCGACTATCAAGGTTGACCGGCTCACGGTCGGTGGAACAGCGAAGCGCGATAGCGGCGGGTTCATGCAGTAGAGAACCCCTGGCGCCCCACACCGAACCATAACTCCGAGCCGCTAGGGGCAGGAGTTCGGCCTTCCGAAGCCCCGAAGTTGGGCCGGCCCTAACCGGGTTGGCGTCCTCCCGAGCCGAGCAGAGGGTGTAGCTTGGGTTCCGCACTTCTCCGTGTCTCTGTCACTCTGTGCTGGATTTATTCTTATGTCATATACGCAGCTCGAAAATGGAAACTTGATAGAAACTGATCTGAAAACATTAGCCCAACAACTGGTCAGGCGCGCAACCTCAAAGGGAGCATCCGCTGCCGAGTGTGTGGTGCGCGAAGGGGACGAGTTCTCGACGGTGGTGCGGCTGGGCCAAGTGGAAACACTCAAGGAGTCCGGATCGAGAGCAATCGGGGTGCGGGTCTTCTTCGGCAAGCGTGCCGCCAGTACCTACTCCAGCGACTTTTCAGCGAAGGGGCTCGATCGCATGCTGAATGCGGCGCTCGAGTTGGCCAAGATCACTTCGGAAGATCCGCATGCCGGTATTCCGGAGGCCGAACAGCTCGGGTCGGTGGCCGGTGATTTGGATCTTTACTATGACGACGTGTACTCCCTCCCTTCTGACGAGCGCATCGAGTACGCGCGTTCCACCGAGACGGCGGCTGTGACTTTCGATTCGCGAATTAAAAACTCCGATGGCGGATCCTTCGACGCGGCAACGGGGCGGAAAATACTGGCCAATTCACACGGGTTTATCGGCGAATACCGGCGCTCGTACTGCTCGGCGGCCGCGGTTCCGATTGCGCAGGATGAGCGCGGGAATATGCAGCGCGATTACTGGTTCTCGGTGGCGCGCAGCCTAAGCCGGCTGGAGTCGCCTGCGCACATCGGCAAGGTGGCGGCCGAACGCACGCTGCGCCGCTTGGGCGCGCGCAAGGCGAAGACCGCCCAGGTTCCGGTAGTTTTCGATCCGCTGGTCGCCACCTCCATTCTCGATCACATTTTTGAAGGCGTGAACGGCGATTCGGTCTATCGAGGGGCGTCGTTTCTGGCGGGGAAGCTGGGAAAAAAGATTGCGGGAGACAATGTCACCTTAATCGACGATGGGACTTTGCCGGGAGGCTTCGGCACTAGCCCATTCGACGGCGAAGGCGTGCCTACTCGGAGGACGGTCGTCATCGAAAATGGCGTGCTGAAGTCCTATTTGTTGAATACCTACACGGCCAAAAAACTTGGATTGCGGACGACGGCCAACGCGTCGCGCGGCCTGGCAGGAAATCCAGGAATTGGTCCGGGCAACTACTTCCTTCAGCCCGGATCGAAAGCGCCGAACGAGATCATTGGCGAAATCCAAGACGGACTATACGTCACCGAGTTTTTAGGTCAGGGAGCGAACCTGGTTACGGGAGACTATTCGCGCGGGGCCTCCGGAATGTGGATCTCCGGCGGGGAGTTTGCCTATCCGGTTGAGGAGATCACGGTCGCGGGAAATCTGAAGGAGATGTTCTTCAACATCGCGGAAATCGGAAACGATCTCGAATTCCGCGGCGCCATGGCTTGCCCCACAATTCGCATCGAGGGGCTCATGGTCGGCGGAGAATAGATTAAACGGCAGGAGAAATCGGCCAAGGATTTTTGAGCAGTGGGCTGGAGGCCAAAGGCGTAAGTATTTCTCGACAACCTCCAGTACTCAATAAGCGATAGTACAATTCTTCCATGGGCGGTCTGATTCAGCCATCGCCAGGTACGGAAGAGGGAGCGCTGTGGCGGCCGATTTTGATCGGTGTGGTGATCGTGGTTGTGGTGGTCGGCGCAGTTGTGCTGGGACTGCGCGAATCGCCGAAAGGCACGACGGGTCCGGCCTCCTATGCTCCGAACCTTAGAATTTCCGGTCTCAAGAAGAGCGCCGCGGAAAATTTCGTAGGCGCAACGGTAGCATATCTCGATGGCAACATCACTAATACGGGCAACAAAGTCGTCAGTGGAGCCATGCTGCACGTTCTATTTCGTGACCAGATGGGACAGGTGGTCGGAGATGAGACTCTGCCCTTACGTATTCTCGAGACCGGCGGCCCTTACGCCGATACCTTGGACTTAGGGACATCTCCGCTAGCTCCCGGACAGACCAAGCCGTTCCGTCTGACGTTCGAACGCATCTCCGCACAATGGAATCAAAACTTCCCGGATCTGGAAATTACCGACGTCGTTACGAAGTAAAGGGGTTTCTCCCCGGAAACACCGCGGTCCCTCGCGTTGCTTCTGATAACAATCCATGAGTTGCCAACGAAAAGGCAGTCGCCATCGACGCCTTTGGTTACAATGACTGCATGTCGGAAGTGAAAACCGTTCGGCTTACCGAGACGGTAAAAGCTGCGGGTTGAGCGTCCAAGCTGAGTCCGGCGGTGCTGGACGCGGTGCTTGGGAAATTAGCCCGGCAACAGGACCCGAATGTGCTGGTCGGCTTTGACTATGCCGACGATGCCGGAGTGTATCAAATCGCGCCCGACACCGCCCTGGTGCAGACCGTCGATTTCTTCACACCCATCGTGGATGACCCATACACCTTTGGGCAGATTGCGGCTACCAATTCGTTGAGCGACGTCTACGCGATGGGCGGCCGGGCGCTCACGGCACTTGCCCTGGTTTGCTTTCCTGAGAAAGGTGACCTCGAAGTCCTGGAACACATTCTTGCCGGCGGACTTTCCAAGATGATGGAAGCCGGCTGCACCGTAGTGGGTGGACACAGCATTCGCGATGAAGAAACCAAGTTCGGGTATTCGGTCACCGGACTGATCCACCCCCGGAAGGTTCTCGCCAATAAGGGGGCTAAGGCTGGTGACCGATTGCTGTTCACAAAAGCTCTAGGAACGGGAGTCGTCTCGACGGCCATTAAAAAAGGAGCCGCCAGGCAGTCATGGATTGATGCGGCCGTCGGGTCGATGACTACGCTAAACAAAGTCGCTGCCGAGGTAATTACGGGCAGTCGATTGTCCAAGGAGCCTCCGCAGGGCAACGATCCACAAGCTGAGAGCAACGACCGTTTTTCCGTGCACGCCCTAACCGACGTCACCGGGTTCGGCCTGATCGGGCATGCCCGCGAGATGGCGCGGGCTGGGAATGTGAGTTTTAGAATTCGGGCATCGCGGGTGCCACTGCTGCCGGGAGCACTGGAATGCGTTCGTGCCGGCTACATACCCGGAGGCCTGAAGGCTAACCGCGAATTTGCCGAGTGCCTGGTCGGTTACCAGGGCGAAATTCCCGAGGAAGTCAAGACGCTGTTGTTTGATCCGCAAACGGCGGGCGGATTACTGATGTCGGTCGCTGACAACGATGCTGAGCGTCTGGTGAATGCGCTGAACAAAAAAGGTGTCGGCGCGGTTGCAATCGGTGAGGTCCTACCCGCCTCTAAGCCGTTGCTCACCGTCGCTGTTTAATTTCGCGCGCAGGCTCGTTGAGCAAGCTCCCGGTGGCATAAATCGATAAGCGTAGAAGGCACGCCACCTTCCCATGGTCCGGTGGAATCTCGGCCTCTATCGAGTATTCATTTTCAGGAGGAGCAAATATGAAGACGCTACGACTGGGACGTGGGCCGCAAGTCTCGGTTCTGGGCCTGGGCTGCATGGGAATGTCGGATTTCTACAGCGGGCGCGATGATAACGAGTCGATTCGAACCATCCACCGTGCCCTCGAACTCGGAATCAATTTTCTCGACACCGCCGACGTGTATGGGCCTCATCTCAATGAGGAACTCGTAGGCAAAGCCATTCGCGGACGGCGCCGCCATCAGCTGGTGATTGCCACGAAATTCGGCATCGTGCGTGATCCTAAGGATGCTAATTTGCGTGGCGTGAATGGCAAGCCTGAGTACGTGCGGCAGGCGTGTGAGGCGAGCTTGCGGCGGCTGGGAATCGAGTACATCGATCTTTACTACCAGCACCGTGTGGATCCCGATACCCCCATCGAAGATACCGTGGGCGCGATGGCGAAGCTGGTCGAAGAGGGAAAGATTAGGCACATCGGACTCTCGGAAGCGCGGCCCCAAACCCTGCGGCGTGCCAGCCAGGTTCATCCCATTACCGCTCTCCAAACGGAATATTCGCTGTGGACGCGCGATCCCGAACAGGAAGTTCTGCCTACTTGCCGGGAATTAGAAATTGGATTCGTCGCCTATAGTCCTCTCGGCCGAGGATTTCTTACCGGCCGCTTTAAGAAATTCGAGGACCTGCCGGCTGACGACTATCGCCGGAATTCGCCGCGTTTTCAAGGCGAAAATTTCCAGAAGAATCTTCATTTGGTCGCCCAGGTGCAGCAACTGGCCAGGGAGAAAGGCTGTACGCCGGCGCAACTGGCGCTGGCCTGGGTGCTGGCGCAGGGCGACGATGTAGTTCCTATCCCGGGGACGAAGAGGCGCGAATATCTCGAAGACAATGCCGGGGCTGTTGGCGTGGAGCTTACCAGCGAGGATTTATGGCGGATCGAAAAAGTATTCCCCTCCGGAGCCGCCTCGGGCCAGCGCTATCCCGCGCACATGATGGAACTGGTAAACCGGTAAAACATTCGGCCAGGGATTTTCCAAAGTGACATGAGAGCGTTGAGCCGGCGCAGAAGGCAAACCCAGAAGCTGAATAGCTGGGTGATAGGTTGCGGATGGTAATTTTGGCGCGTGCCACAGCAGGCTTCGCTAGAGAATCACGCGGCTTCTGGGAATGCCTGTTGCTACCCTCGCGCTCTTGAGGGTTTCACCGTCCGGGGTCCGTCGCGGGCAAAAAACTAGGGCGGTCATTTTGCCCGCCCTGAAAATGGGAAACTGAGAACTGTCTCTACGCCGGCGCCGGATGCTCGCCACCCTTGGCGATGCCGGGCCTTCCAGGCTCCGGCTTCAGAACCTGCTGCACATCATTATCCTTCGGAACCGGCTTGGTGGGCGGCAGCTCCTTTCCTTCGATGATCATCTTGATCTCGGTTGCGTCAAGCACTTCGCGGTCGAGAAGCGCATTGGCAACCCTGGTTAGCACATCCTTGTTTTCGGAAAGCAAGCCCTTGGCAGTGTTATAGCCGTTGTCCACCAGTTTGCGAACTTCCTGGTCAATCTTGATGGCCGTGTCCTCGCTGTAATCGCGATGCTGCGCAATTTCGCGGCCCAGGAAGATCTGCTCTTCTTTCTTCCCGAAAGTAAGCGGCCCGAGGGTGCTCATGCCCCACTCGCAAACCATTTTGCGGGCTAGTTCTGTGGCGCGTTCGATGTCATTGCCTGCGCCCGTGCTCATCTGGTTTAGGAAGATTTCCTCGGCCAGACGCCCGCCCATCAGAATTGCAATGTTGGTGTCCAGATATTCCTTCGTGTAGTTGTGCTTATCGTCGATGGGCAACTGCATGGTCACCCCCAACGCCATTCCGCGCGGGATGATGGTGACCTTGTGCACCGGGTCGGAGTGTGGCAGCTTCATCGCTACCAGCGCGTGGCCGGCCTCGTGGAAGGCGGTTACTTTTTTCTCCTCGTCGGAGAGGATCATCGACTTGCGCTCCACACCCATCAGAACTTTGTCCTTGGCCAGCTCAAAGTCGTACTGCAGCACAGCCTTGCGATTCTGCCGGGCTGCGCTCAGAGCGGCTTCGTTGACCATATTGGCAAGATCAGCGCCGGAGAACCCCGGCGTACCCCGGGCCAGCACAGTCAAATCGACGTCATCTGCCAAGGGAATCTTGCGCGTGTGGACGCGGAGAATCTCCTCGCGGCCGCGAACATCAGGACGATTCACTACTACGCGGCGATCAAAACGACCGGGGCGCAACAAGGCCGGATCGAGCACATCGGGACGGTTGGTGGCAGCCATCAGGATGACGCCTTCGTTTGACTCGAATCCGTCCATCTCGACCAGCAACTGGTTCAAGGTCTGCTCGCGCTCATCGTGACCACCGCCGAGGCCAGCTCCGCGGTGCCGTCCGACCGCGTCAATTTCGTCAATGAAAATGATGCAGGGAGCATTCTTCTTGCCTTGCTCGAACAGGTCGCGAACCCGGCTCGCCCCCACGCCCACGAACATCTCGACGAAATCGGAGCCTGAAATGGAGAAGAATGGAACGTTCGCTTCACCAGCGACTGCCCGGGCTAACAGGGTCTTACCGGTTCCGGGAGGTCCGACCAAAAGCACGCCCTTGGGAATTCGCCCGCCCAGTTTCTGGAATTTCTGAGCTTCACGCAGGAATTCGATAATCTCCCGCAGCTCCTCCTTAGCCTCATCCACCCCGGCCACGTCTTTAAACGTAACCTTCTTCTGCTGCATCGAGAGCAAGCGTGCGCGGCTCTTGCCGAACGACAAGGCCTTATTTCCACCGGTCTGCATCTGTCGGATCATGAAGAACCAGAGCGCTGCCAGCAGGATGATGGGCGCAAGGTTGAACAGCCAGCTGGGCCAGCCACCGCCGCTGACGTCACGGATGTTCACGCTGACACTCTTATCCTGCAGTGTCTTATACATGTCGGGGAAGTTGGCCGGAACCGTGGTGTGGAATTGAGTCTTGTCGTTGCGGTACTTTCCGCGCACTTCCTGACCGTTGATCGTGACTTCGCCTACGTTCCCCTGGTTCACGTCGGTCATGAACTGAGTAAAGTTGATCTCTTTATCCTTCTGGCTGCCACCGCTGGTCTTGACCACCTGCCAGAGCAGAAAGGCCGACAATACGATAACCAACCAGAACACCACTGTTTTTACGGTCGAATTCACTGCAACTCCTCTGATCCAAGGGACACTCTAACTTGAGTGGCCCGTTCTTTCTTTAGATGCCGGTTGCGCCCAAGTGTCGCATTTTTAAGGACCTTGAGGACGCTGGCCCGATGAGCTGAATCCCAGGAAAAACCGGTCCCGGCATCTTCCTGGCACATTTTACCTGTTTCCAGGGTCAGACCGCAGGAAATCGAATAATTACCAGGATCAGGGAAGTCATTCCCGGCAAGCGGCGGGCTCCAGCCGCTGGTCAGGAAGACCATTGAGGCACCCAGTCAAGGCGCGCGCTGAAAAGGACCCACCGAAGCCCCGCCCGCCTCAAGGGACGCTCTAGGCTTAGCGTACGGCCGAAGATTGGTCGCACGGTTGAGACAAACCCGGAACCAGGAACTCGCATCGGGGGAATCCCCTTTAGATCAGAGGTGTACCGCCACTCTATCTTTGCCGCCTTCAGGAGCTTCGAATGACTTCGCGGATCAGCACTGCGCTCTTGCCTTCCCTCGGCCTCATGTGGGCCCGGCCGGGGAAGCCGCGCACCCAGATCACCTCTGTCCCCGAGAGCACGACAGGCCAGAGACTGCGATGGGCTTGGGGCACATGCCGGTCCTGGAGTAGTTCCTTGATTTTTTTCGGTCCTTTGGCATGCGCCGGCCAATAGCGGTCCCCCGGCCGCCAGTTTCTTACGGTCAGCTCTCCGGTCAGGAATATCGGGTCGAAGAGGTGGTCGAAATCGCAGTCGGCGGGTAATCGAGCGGATTCGACCTGGACCGCCTCCAGCCGCGAACCGGTCTCGGGGACTATGACTTCGCCCGGGATGGTCAGGTGCAGTTCGTAATCTCTTACTTCAGCTCGAGTAAAAGTCGCCTCCGGAGCCACAAACTCCAGGGCCTCTTCCCCATAGCTGAGTTTCCAGCCCCCGGGTAAGGCCAATTCTTTGCCAGCGCTCTCTGGTTCCGAGGCAAGGCGCAGGATCTCCTCCACATGCTGGGCGTCGAGCGCAAAACCGCCTTGAGCGGCAACGGCTCTTACGATCCTCCGCTGCACGGCCGGGTGCTCGGAAACGAGCCAGGCGAGATCGAGCAAGGCATTTCTCGGCTCCTGCGCTCGATCTGCCCGGTGTGGCGTCGGGTTCCCGCCGGCCGGGGCGAGCTGAACCAGCTCGGGCATTTGAGGTTGCGGCCGAACCCAATGGATGCCGGTGCCCATCCAACCTGCAGCCTCGTTTTCCCAGAAGTCCTCCTCCACGCGCGCAATGTCAGCCAGTTCCGCCAAGCCTTCGGCAATGGCGGGATTGAACTCTCGCTCGAGCAATGGCAGCAGCAGTTGGCGGACCCGGTTGCGCGTGAATTTCAGATCGCGGTTGGTCGCGTCCTCGCGCCAACTCTGACCAATATCGCGCAGATATTGCTGCAATTCGCCGCGGCGAACACCGATCAAAGGACGAACGATTTCGCCGCTTCCAAACTCCGCCTGTACTTCAATTCGTGGTTGGATGGAGCGCAGGCCGCGCATGCCCGTACCCCGGATGATGCGCATCAACACGGTCTCGGCTTGATCGTCGCGCGTGTGGCCGGTGGCCACTTTGTCCAGTTCAGGTTTGCTGCTCGATCCTTCCCCGAGGAGTTCGCGAAAGAACTTGTAGCGCAGCTCGCGGGCCGAGGTTTCGAGGCTGATTCCGGCTTCGAACGCGTGTTGACGGACATTGACTTCAGTCGAGCGGAGTTCGAGTTTGTGCTCGCCAGCCAGGCTGCAGACGAAATCCCGATCTCGATCCGATTCCGTGGCGCGCAGCATGTGATTCACGTGTACCACCGAGAGCACGATGCCCAGTTCTTCGCGGAGTCGAAGCAGGAGGCGGAGGAGTGCGACCGAATCCGGGCCGCCGGAAACGGCGACCCCTACCCGATCCCCGGGGTGGATGAGCTGGTCCCGGCGAATAAAATGGCAGAGTTTCTGCGCTAGTTGGTGCACGAAGACATAGTACAACTGGCCCACAATTTGCCGCGTCTGGGGTTGTGGCATCGGGCCGAGGTAGTGGCTCTGCCAAAGAACAGCGGTAGTGCGGTTGACCAAAGAACAGTTGCGGCACACCGGACAAAACCACCACGCAGCAATGAAGACTCGGATCCGCCAACACCGAGCGGCAAGAGGGGCTCGATTTTCTGGGAGTCCGCGCGGGCGCTTTTTGGGACGTCATTCGGTTTCCTACCGACGGGACCTGACCTCGGGCGCGCGGTTTGCCTTTACCTTGACGGTTGCGCTCGCGAGGAGCGCTCCTCAAGGGGTGGAAGGCTTAGCCTCGACCAAAGGTGTTGTAAGCAATAGCACCCCGCTACGCGCGTCATAGTTCCTGCTGGGGGTAAGGCTGCGGTCCAGCGGCAGCATTCGGCGATGGGATAGAACCGCCCTTACCATGAATTCAGTGACCGGTCGGGGCGACTTCCACCCCGCTGCCGACAGCTTGCTTTTCCACTTGGCAGGACCTTTGTTCGAGATGTGACTGTTCGGCGGCGACCGCAATTTCGAGGGCAGGTAATCCATCTTCGCCGTGACTCCTGGCGCCCGATCCGCGGCCACATTTTGCACCGAGTCCCTGATCTCAAGCAGGTACCGATCGGCGAACCTGCTGAGGAAATGATCGGCAAGGGTCTAGGATGTGCGCACCGAAATTGTTGGTTCGAAGGGATCGTCTTGGTGGGCACCCTGCAACAGATACCCGCAGTTTTCCTGAATACACACGGCAGCAGCCAGACATAAATAGCTTGCACATAGGACTCCGCATTGCCGATCGCGCCATTTCGGTATTTCAAGTTTCCCAGGGCAGCAGGGAAGTCCAACCCGGCGATGGAGCAAACCGCTTTAGATGGATGTTATATTCCTGCCTCGAGCACAGGCTCGCCCTTCTGATTGACAACGCACAACACATTTGCAATATTGTCAAAGCGGTTAGGTGTTTTGGCCGTCTCGGTACCTCCCGCGTAGCGGAGAACCATTATGCCCGAACCGGAGTTCCTTATCCATTCGCGCGACGTCCCACGGGACCAGGCCGGCGAGCTCCTTCACCTGCCCCGCCAGGCGGCCAGCTGGGAATGGATGAGTTTCTACGTACGGCGCTTGCTTCCCGCCGAGACCTACACATCCCACAGCGACAGCGAGGAAACCGCCTTCGTTCTGTTGGGCGGTCTCTGTGGGGCCAACTGGGGATGCGGCCAGCAGCAGGTCGGAAAGCGCAAGAACGTATTCGACGGCTTCCCCTACGCCATTTACTCGCCACCGGGAAACCGGGTAGAGTTCAAAGCCGAAACCGCCTGCGAGATTGCGGAGTGCCGTGCGCCTTCCCAGGCCCGGCTGGAGCCCAGGCTAATCACGCCGGCGGACGTGGCCAGCAATCTGCGCGGTGGCGGCAACGTTTCGCGCCAGATCGTGGACATCATGACGCCCGCGTTCCCTGCCGACAAGCTCGTGGTCATCGAGGTGTACACGCCCGGCGGAAACTGGTCGAGCTATCCTCCGCACAAGCACGACGTGCACGATCCCCCGCGCGAAGTGGACCTGGACGAAATCTACTACTACCGCATGAGCCAGCCTGACGCCTTCGCGTTTCAGCACCTGTATTCCGGAAAGCACGGCAGCGACCGCACCTTGAAAGTGCGCGATGGCGACATGGTGCTGGTGCATAGCGGATATCATCCGGTGGTCGCCGGTCCGGGATACGACGTGTACTACCTGAACTTTCTGGCCGGCAGCGCGCGAACGCTGGCAACCACGGAAGACCCGCGGCACGTCTGGATCCGCAATACCTGGAAAGAAGCCGATCCCCGTTTGCCCCTGGTGAGAGGATGAGCATGGCACCGGGTCACGAATCCGGCAATTCGACTCGGCGGAGTCTTGATACATGAAACGACGCTTGACCATGGCGCAGGCGGTCATCGCCTTCCTGAAGAACCAGTACAGCGAGCGCGATGGCAAAGAACGCCGCTTCTTCGAAGCGTGCCTCGGAATCTTCGGGCATGGCAACGTGGCCGGGATCGGCCAGGCTCTAGAGCAGGATTCCGGACTCCCTTACTGGCTGGTGCGCAACGAGCAGGCCATGGTGCACACCGCGTCGGCCTTTGCCAAAGCCACGAACCGCCTGCGCTCCCTGGTGTGCACGACCTCCATCGGGCCGGGTGCGACCAATATGGTGACGGGAGCGGCGGTAGCCACGGTCAACCGGTTGCCTGTCCTGCTTCTGCCCGGGGACATTTTCGCGCGGCGTGATGTGGCACCCGTGCTGCAGCAGTTGGAATCGCCTGCGAGCCAGGACATCTCGGTCAACGACTGCTTCAAGCCGGTGGCGCGGTATTGGGACCGCATTGAACGGCCGGAGCAGATCCTGACCGCGCTCCCCGCCGCCATGCGGGTGCTTACTTCCCCGGCGGAGACCGGCGCCGTCCTGGTAAGTTTGCCGCAAGACGTGCAAGCCGAGGCCTATGACTACCCGGAGCATTTCTTTCGCAAGCGCGCGTGGACGATTGCGCGTCCCCGCTGCGACAGCAAACTTCTGAAACAGGCCGCGGAGTGGATTTGCTCCTCCGAGCGTCCTCTGCTGGTGGCGGGCGGAGGAGTGATCTACTCGGAAGCCAGCGCTGGGCTTGCGGACTTCGCCGCGAAAACCGGGATTCCGGTCGTCGAAACTCAGGCAGGAAAAGGGTCGCTGCGGTACGACCATCCGCAATCGCTGGGCGCGATCGGGGTGACCGGGACACCGGGGGCAAACCGTTTAGCGCGCGACGCCGACTTGATCATTGGGGTGGGAACGCGCTACAGCGACTTCACCAGTGCTTCGCAGAGTGCCTTTCAGAATCCGGCCGTCAAATTCGTAAACATCAATGTCAGCGAATTCGATGCCGGCAAACAGGCTGCACTGCCGCTGGTCGGCGATGCCCAGGTCACGATTCAAGAGCTGACCGGATTGGCGGCAGGGTTCCGGGTGTCCGATGCCTACGCCGCCCGGATGCAGACCTACCGGGCTGAGTGGGAGACGGAAGTCGACCGCATCTACCACCTCAATGTCGGCGTGCCGATCAGCCAGGGTGAGGTCATCGGAGTCGTCAACGAGGTTTCTGGACCGCGCGATGTGGTGGTGTGCGCGGCCGGCAGCCTGCCGGGTGACTTGCACAAACTTTGGCGTACGCGCGACCCCAACGGCTACCACCTGGAGTACGGCTACTCCTGCATGGGCTACGAGATTGCGGGTGGCCTGGGCGTCCGCCTGGCGGCGCCTGACCGGAACGTCTACGTCATGGTGGGCGATGGCTCGTACCTGATGATGGCGCAGGAAATCGTCACCGCGGTGCAGGAAGGTCAGAAGCTGATCATCGTCCTCGTCGACAATCACGGGTTCTCCAGCATCGGCGGCCTGAGCCGCGCCTGCGGCAACCGCGGCATGGGAACCGAGTATCGCTACCGGCGGAACGGCAAGCTGGAAGGGGAAGCAATCCCGCTCGACTTTGTGGCGAACGCACAGAGCCTGGGCGCGCATGCGGTGCGGGCGCGAACCCGCGATGACCTTCGAAAAGAATTGCTTGCCGCCCAATCACGCTCCGGCACATCTGTGATCGTGGTAGAAACCGCGTACGACCAGCGGGTGCCGGGCTACGAGTCCTGGTGGGACGTTCCTATCGCCGAGGTCTCGGAAGTCGAGTCGGTGCGGGCCGCTCGCCAGAAATACGTGAAAGCTCGCGAGAAGCAGAGAGTGTTCTAAAGGCCGGTCGAGCCACGCAGCTGTCGTGAATTCGATCGTAGAGATCCACTTCGGAGGCAGGCGAAAACCGAGTGCAGACCACCACTGCGGAAGTATCGGCGCGACCCAAGCTCAAGCGAGTTCTCGGGCTCTGGGACCTCGTCTACTACGGCATCATTCTCACCTCGCCGATCGCCGTGGTCCCCATGTTCGGTGAAGCGCAGGTGCTCTCCGAGGGGCACGCGGTTATCACGCTGTTGGCCGGCATGGTCGCCATGACGGCAACGGCGGTCAGTTTCGGCCGCATGGCCACGGTTTATCCTTCCGCCGGATCGGTGTATACCTACGCCAGCCGGGGCTTCAATTCGCAGATCGGGTTCGTGGTCGGCTGGGCGATGTTTCTGGAATACCTATTTCAGCCACTGCAGAACAGCCTGTACGCCGCGCTTACCATCCAGAGGCTGCTTCCCCAGATGCCGTTCGCTTTACTGTCGGCCGCGGCGGTCGGCTTTATGACCTTGCTGTGCTGGTTCGGAATCCGCACGACCGCGCGCGCCAACCAGATCCTGCTGGCCCTCATGTCGCTGGTGATGATTGCGTTTCTTGGGGAGGCGCTGTGGTACATCTTCGTGCACGGACGTTGGCACGGACTGGTCTCTGCCGCGCCTTTCTACGATCCGCGCACGTTCAGTGTCCGAGCCATCGCGGCGGGCACGGCGCTGGCCGCAACCACCTACATCGGATTTGACGGCGTCAGCATTCTGGCCGAGGAAGTCGAGAATCCGCGGCGCAACGTGCTACTGGCCTCGGTCCTGGTCTGTGTTTTCACCGGTCTGTTCGCTTCGTTCCAGGTGTATCTCGCCCAGCGCATCTGGCCCGACTACCGCACGCTGGCCAACCCCGAAACGGCCTTCATGGACGTCGCTCGCGTCGTGGGCGGCTGGCATCTTTTCGTGGGCTTTGGGGCCGTGTTGCTGATCTCAGCTCTTGCCTGCGGCCTGGCGGGTTTGTTGGGAGCGGTGCGCCTGCTCTACGGCATGGGACGCGACAACATTCTCCCGCAGAAAGTCTTCGGCCACCTCAATCGGGAGCGTGGCAATCCTTCCTACAATGTCATCATCGCCGGTGCCATGGCCTACATCGGCACCTTGACCATGGGCTGGGAGCGGTCCGTCGAGATCCTCAATTTCGGCGCGCTGATGGCGTTCATGGCGGTAAACCTAGCCTGCGTCCGCCACTTCGGTTTCTCCTCCGAGGAGCAAGGCAAGCGCAAGCCCTTCCTCGATGTCGTGGTGCCGAGCTTGGGATTCCTGTTCTGCCTGGTGATCTTCCTGGGCCTGCAGGGTTCGACCCTCGCCGCGGGCGGAATCTGGGTCGTGGTCGGAGCGCTTTATGTGCTGGTGAAGACCAAGGCCCTCGGACATTCAGTGACGATCGACTTCAGCGAGTCGTAGCAGTCTGGCGCTACCAATTCGGGCATGACTATTCCGAGGCTGCCGATCTTAGGTGTGGTTCTCCCGCCAACTCCACCACCGGCGGAGGCTGCTTCCCGGTGCGCAGCATGAATCCGCAGGACTCGCGCACCCGCAGTTGCGGCGACAGGCTGATGGTCACCGGAGTGGTTCGCTTCGCTTGCACGCGCTCCAGCAACAGCCGGACCGCCGTATCTCCCAATTCGTACTTGGGAAGGTCGATTGCGGTTAGCCGCGGATGGAAGCAGGCCAGCCAGGGATAATCATCGAAGCTCACCAGCCCGAAGTCCTCGGGGCAGCGCATGCCGATCTGGTCGGCAGCGGTCACAAAGCCGATGGTCATCAGATAGTTGGTCACCAGCACCGCGTCGGGGCGGTGCGGCAACAAGGCATGCCCCGCGCGCAAGCCGGATTCGATGCGGTAGTCGCCTTCAAAGGTCAATTCGGGAACATATTCGAGGTTGCACTGCTCGAGCGCCTTGGCGTACCCCTGGCGGCGGGCGCGCGCGTTGCTGACGTCGAGAGGCCCGCTGACTAACGCAATCCGCTTATGACCGATGCGCGCCAGGTGCGCGATCGCATCCATGGCGCCCTGGCGGTCGTTGGTCTGCACGATGTCGGTTTTGAGTCCCGGGCACGTCCTCATCAGCAGGACCACGGGCACCTTTGATTCCTCAAGCATCTGTTGCTGCGCGAGGGTCAGTGCCGTGGGTGTTTTGTTCAGGATGATTCCGTCGACGCGTTTCGAGATGAGGAGCTCGAGGTAGAGGGCCTCCTTGTCCGCCTTATCGTCGCTGTTGCAAAGAAGCATGCTATAGCCCGCCTTTTGGGCAGCATCCTCAGCGGCGCGGACGATCGCGGGGAAGAACGGGTTGGCGATGTCGGTGACTACCATGCCGAGCGTATGCGTCTGCCGCTTGGCAAAGCTCCGGGCCAGCAGATTGGGTCGATAGTTCAGCTTGCGGATGGCGGCCTCGACGCGGCGCCGCAGGGTAGCGCTGACGCGGCCAGTTTCATTAATGACCGCCGATACGGTGAAGATGGAGACCTTGGCCTCGCGCGCCACGTCGTAGATGCTCGGAGCTTTGGAGACTCGTCCCGCCGATCGGGTTCGTCTCGTTGGCTTGCTCATAAGAACCTAGGAGGATCGAGGCATAGGGCCGCCTCGCTAAACCCGCCCCCCAAGCGTTTTACCATACCACAGAAAATCCACCGGGGTACGGCACTCAGACTGGATCGGGATGGGCGACAGCAGACTGGCAGGGATCGCAGCGAAAACGCTGCGAGGCCCATATACCTAAGCGGTTTTAAGAGGGCGAGAGATTTTTGGGGACTTGTGGTATTCTCACCGGCAGCATGTTTCCTGGCAAAGCGCTGAACCAGGAAGATTAAACGACGATCGGGAAGCAAGTCCAGGTTGGCTTGTGAGGCAAATCTGCAAAGCGCTAAGGTGAATGGCTTGACCAGGAAAAAACTGGGAGTGGGCGTACTCGGAGTTGGAGACATGGGCCGGCGTCATGCGGAAAATCTCCGCCTGGTGCCCGAGGCGAAGCTGCTGGCTGTGGCCGACCCGGCTAGCGAAAGAGCGCGTCTGGTGGCGCGCGAGCTGGAAATCGATCACGCCTTCTCCGGGTTCGACGAAATGCTCGCCCTCAAGGGAATCGAGTGCGTGGTCATCGCGGCACCCGACAAGTTTCACGCGGCCGCCATTTCCGCGGCCGCCGCCGCGGGCAAGGACATCCTCTGCGAGAAGCCCATCGCGCTGAGCCTCGCCGATGCGCACACCGCGCTCGAGGCCGTGGCAAGAGCCGGAGTCCGCCTGCAGATCGGATTCATGCGACGCTACGACCCAGGCTATTCGAACGCGCGGAAACGGGTCGAAGCGGGCGAGATCGGGGAGCCGGTCGTGTTCAAGTCCCTCGGTCGTGATCGCGATGCTCCGCCGATTGCTGCCTACCAGTCCAAGCTGAATGGCATGCTGCTCTACAACAATACGATTCACGATTTCGACCTGGCGCGCTGGCTGATGGGAGACGAAGTTGCCGAGGTCCACACCTTCGCCACCGTGGCCATACGGCCGGAGGTTGCCGAGTACGGCGATATCGTGGCCAGCGTGGTGAACCTCAAGTATCGTCGCGGTGCCATCGGTAACATCGAATCCTACGTGCAGGCCGTCTACGGATACGACATCCGCACCGAGATCGTCGGCTCCAAGGGATCGATCCTGGTGGGCACTTTGCAGCAAACGCCGGTAACCTTCCTGGCGGCGGAAGGCGGATGCCAGCCGCTGGCCGATCATTTTCTCACTAGGTTCGAGTCTGCTTACGTGGCCGAGCTTCGGGACTTCGTTCACAACCTTGTCCACGATCGTCCGCTTCAGGTCACCGCGGAAGACGGTTTGCGCGCGCTCGAAATCGCCGTGGCGGCTGGGACCTCGCACCTAGAGTCCAGGCCGTGTGCCGTGACGCGCGGCGCCAGTTCCGCCGCCTGAAGGAATCGGGAGGAATGTATGTCTCAAGTTATTGCACCTCCGACTTTCAAGAGTCCGCTGCATGAAATGACGCAGACAACTCCCACGTGTCTGTGGAACGACTCCGCCTCCATTCAGGCGCTAAGTTACTCGATTGAGCACGGCGCGGTGGGGGCTACCTGCAATCCGGTGATCGTGCTGGGCGTGTTGCAGAAGGAGATGGCTTCGTGGAAAGACCGGATGAGTGAGCTCATCAAGGCGGCGCCGTCAGCTGCCGAAGGCCAGGTTTCCTGGCAGCTGGTGCGCGAGATTTCGATGAAGGCCGCGGCCCTGCTGAAGCCCATTTTCGATGGTCATCGCGGACGCAACGGCCGGCTCTCGATTCAGACCGATCCGCGCTTCTACCGCGATACCGACGCCATCGTCGCGCAGGCCGTCGAGTTCAGCCAGCTCGCGCCCAACATGATTGTGAAGATCCCCGTGACCCGGGCGGGCATCCCCGCGATTGAAGAGGCCACTTACCGCGGGGTGAGCATCAACGCTACAGTGTGTTTCACGTTGCCCCAATCTGTCGCGGTCGCGGAGGCCGTGGAACGCGGCCTTACGCGGCGTCAGCGCGAGGGCAAAGACATCGACTCTGTGGGGCCGGTGTGCACCATCATGGTGGGCCGGCTCGACGACTGGCTCAAGGTTCTCCTAGAAAAAGAGAACATCGCCATCGATCCCGGGTATCTGGAGTGGGCGGGCGTGGCCGTCTTCAAGAAAACCTACCGGCTCTTCCAAGAGCGGGGCTACCGCCTGCGTCTACTTTCGGCTGCGTTTCGGAATCACATGCACTGGAGCGAAATGATCGGCGGCGACGTAGTCATCTCGCCGCCTTATGCCTGGCAGGTCCGCTTCAATGCCAGCGACATCCCGGTGCGCTGGCGGATCGACGACCCTGTGCGAGAGGAGATCGTCGAGGAACTCTCCCGGAAATTTCCAGACTTCCGTCGCGCGTACAACGAAGGCGGACTCTCCGTGGATGACTTCGATTCCTTCGCCCCGACCCGCCGCACGCTGCGGCAGTTTATTGCGGCGTGTCACGACCTCGACGGCGTGGTGCGGGACGCGATGTTGCCCAATCCGGGCTAAGCAACCAGATCGAATCGCTTGCAGGACGTTGTTGGTGGGAACGAAACCCTGTTCTGGAAAGATTCAAGATGACCAAGACGGTGGGGGTTGGCCTGATCGGTGGCGGCTGGATGGGAACGGCGCACAGTCGGGCCTATCTGCAGGCCGCCGATCGCTTCTCCGAAAGCGGGATCCGTGCGCGCCTGGTGGTGTGCGCCGATAAAGTCGAGTCCCGGGCCCGCGAAGCGCAGCAGCGCTTCGGCTTTGCCCGCTCGACGACGCGCTGGCAGGATGTGATCCGCGATTCCGAGGTCCAGGTCGTCAATATCACCACGCCGAACTGCCTGCACTGCGAGGTCGCGACCGCCGCCGCGGCCGCCGGAAAGCACGTCTTCTGCGAGAAGCCGTGCGGAAGGAACCTGGAGGAGACCGCCGAGATCGAGCGCGCGGCGCGCAAGGCGGGGGTACTGAACTGGGTGGGCTTTAACTATCGCTGGGCCCCGATGGTGCAGTACGCGCGGCAGTTGATGGCAGAGGGCAAGCTGGGCCGGATCACGCATTTCCGTGGGCGCTTCCTGGCCGGCTACGCCTCGAATCCTGAAACTCCCCTCTCGTGGCGCTTTGAACACGAACTTTCCGGGTCCGGCGTCTCAGGCGACTTGCTCTCGCACGTCATCGACATGAGCCTGTTCCTGGCGGGTCCCATCAAGCGCGTGGTAGGGAACTACGAGACGTTTATCGCGCGTCGTCCGGCGGCGGATGGCGTTCGCCAGGACGTCACCAACGAAGACTACGTAAGCGCCCTCGCGCAATTCGAAAACGGCGCGCACGGCACCTTCGAGGTCTGCCGTGTCATTCAGGGGCACAAGTGTGACTGGTCGTTCGAAATCGAAGGCACGCAAGGGGCAGTGAGCTGGAACTTCGAGCGCATGAACGAGCTCAATGTGTTTCTTCCGGATGGGACCGCCGCGCACGACGGCTACGTGCGCATCGTGAGCGGGCCGAACTATCCGTTCCATGCCCGCTTTAATCCCGCGACCGGCACCGGTCTTGGGTATGACGACCTGAAGACGATCGAGGCCCATCACTTCCTGCAGTCGGTTCTCGCGAACAAGCAAGGGGAACCCGGCCTGCGAGAAGCCCTGCGGGTCGCCGAAGTGATGGCCGCAATTGAGCGGACCTGGACCACCAACCGCTGGGAAGAGATCGCGCGGGTCTCCTCGTAGATCGCGCGAGGCTTTGAATTCACAACCAAGGACGGAGCCGTGGCAAAAACCAAGCCGGTTGGGTATGCAGTCATCGGGCTCGGCAGTATCAGCGAAGTGGCGGTACTCCCCGCGTTTCGGCACAGCACGAAGTCACGCCTGGTAGCGCTGGTCAGCCACGATGCCAAGCGCGCCCGGGAGTTGGGCAAGAGATTCGGCGTCAAGAACTGTTACTCGTACGAGGACTATGAGCGCTGCCTGAGCCGGCCCGACGTCGACGCGGTCTTCATCGCCTCGGTCAACGGCCGCCATGCCGAGCAAACCATTCGCGCGGCCGCGGCAGGCAAGCATGTGCTCTGCGAAAAGCCCATGGCCAACAGCGTGGCCGACTGCCTCCGCATGGTCGAAGCCTGCCGCCTGCACCAGGTCCGCTTGATGATCGCTTATCGCAAGTACTTCGAGCCGGGCAGCGTGGCCTTAAAGAAGCTGGTGAAGAGCGGAAAGCTCGGGCGCCTGCGCCACATTTTCTCGACCTACACGGAAATCGTCGACCCGGTGAAGGCGAAGCAGTGGCAGCTGAATCCACAACTGGCCGGCGGCGGCTCGCTCATGGACCTCGGAATTTACTGCGTGAACAGCATGCGATGGCTGGCAGGAAGCTCGCCCCTGGACGCCACGGCCAAGGCCTGGACCGATGATCCCCAGCGTTTCAGCGTGGTCGAAGACAGCATCGCGTTCCGTCTCACCCATCAGGGAGGGCTGGTCTGCCAGGGCACGTCCAGTTTCAGCGCGCGGGCGGCCTCGTTTGTCCAGGTGCATGGGGATAAAGGATGGGCGGCGCTGAACCCGGCGTTTGCCTTCGAAGAGGAGCGGCGGCTGTTCGGGAAGATCCAGGGGCGGTGGTTCGAGCAAAAGTTCAAGCCGATCGATGAGTTCGTCCTGGAACTCGACGGCTTTGCCGCCTGCGTGCGCCAGGGACGCGATCCGGAGCCGGATGGCATGGAAGGGCTGCGCGACATGGCGACGGTGGAGGCGATCTACCGCTCGGCGCGGGAAAACAGTACCGTGGCGGTGGAGCCGATTTCGTAGCCGGGATGGAAAACCGGGAAGGGCGGGGAGCCCGCCCAGCTAAGCGGCATGAAGATTTGGCTTATTCATTTAATAGCAGCCCTTTGCGACCTTTGCGACGAAAAAGCTTGACAGACGTGGAACACCTGATCTATAAGCCTTGATCCAATAGCTCGTGGGGAGCTGGGGCAACAGCCTAACCGCTCTGAGCCAATAACCTAACCGCTTATGACATTCGGATTGTCCCGTTGCTTCTGTCATCGCGCGCGCAGCGGGATTGCTACCTGTCTAGAGGGGAGCCACTCATGACAAAACGCACCTGCTGTCCGGCAGTTGTTCTGGTCTGTGTTCTCGCATTGCTATGGCTTAGTCCGTCGCTTCTCATGGCCCAGTTAACCACCGCCGGAATCGTGGGTACGGTCTCCGACCCGTCGGGGTCGCGCCTTCCGGGAGTCACCGTCACCACCACGCAGGTGGATACCGCGACGCAGACGACCACCGTCACCGATGCCTTGGGCAACTACGCCTTCACCAACCTGAAGATCGGGAATTATTCGCTCACCTTCCAGAAGGAAGGCTTCCAGCGGGCCGTCCAGAGCAACGTCGATCTCGGCATTGCGCAGGTCATCCGCTTTGATATCGCCCTGAAGATCGGTAGCGTTTCGCAAACCATGGAAGTGACCGACGCTCCCCCCCTGCTCCAGACGGAGACCTCCTCGCTCGGTACCATCGAAACTGAAAAGCGGATCGTCGACCTCCCACTGAACGGCAGGAACTTCTTCAAGCTCGCCTTCCTGGGGCCGGGAGCGAATGAAGGTGCGACCGGAACCAGTGCCGGCGCCGGTTCGACCGACAATAACCGTCCGGGGACAGCGCTTTCCGTGAATGGTCTACGCATCTTCGATAACAACTTCCTCCTCGACGGAATGGACAACAACGAGTTCGGAAATGGCACGGTGGTTGTTCAGCCGCCGCCCGATTCCATTCAGGAATTTCGCGTGGAAGAGAATTCCATGAGCGCGGAATACGGCCGCGGCGGAGCGATGGTCAGTCTGGCGCTTCGCTCCGGAACCAACCAGCTTCACGGCGCTGGCTGGGAGTTCATCCGCAACAACAAACTCGACGCGCGCAATTATTTCGCAACCAGTTCATTGGGCTTCCAGCGCAACCAGTACGGTGGCCAGTTGGGCGGGCCGATCAAAAAAGACAAGATGTTCTTGTTCGGCTCAATCCAGCGTACCGACATTCGGGAAGAAGTGCCGTTCATTAGCACTGTACCAACCGCGCTGATGCATTCCGGGAACTTCAGCGAGTTGAGCACAACCATTACTGATCCGTTCCCGCAGGGGCCGGTTTTCGTAGGCAACCAAATTCCGACCTGCGCCCAGGAGGGATGCATCAACAGCGTGGGCCAGAACATCGTGAACCTATATCCGAATCCAAACATTCCCGGGGCGGGTCTCACGAATAATTTCATCTTCAATGGGAAATACAAATTCGACGAGACCGCTTTCCTGACGCGGTTCGACTACAACATTTCCGCCAAGGACCGCTTCTTTGCCCACTATGCGATTGCCACTCCCAAAGGAACCAATCCCTCTAACTTCGCCAACGTAGACGGTGGACTTGGCTCGGGCACGTCCTCCACTCTGGACAACCGGGTGCAGGGTCTCGCGTTCGACTGGAACCATATCTTCAACCCTGGGTTGCTTAACGACGCGCGGGTAGGATTCAATCGCTTCAAGGACGCCACTCTACCGCTCGACTTCGGCAGCAATGCTGGAAACACGGCGGGCATTCCCAATGCGGACCATGGAGGAAATTCTTCGGGCCTGACCAAGATCAACATAAGCGGCTACCAGCAACTCGGTGATTCACTCTGGGTACCGGAAACGATCGCCGAGAACGTGTACCAACTGGCCGATACCCTGAGCTGGACGCGCGGAAAACACTCCTTAAAGTTCGGCGTGGACTTCCGGCGCCAACAAAGGAACTTCTTCCAGCAGACAGCACCCTCGGGTCAGTTGCAATTCAGCGGTAATTACTCCGGGTACGGGTTGGCCGACGTGCTTCTGGGCATTCCGCAGAATACGCTGCAGGATCACCTGGACGGAAAAGTCGATCCCACTCGCTACTGGGATTTGTCGGAGTTTGTGCAAGACAATATTCGCGCGACCCCGAACCTGACGATCAATGTGGGCTTGCGTTATGAGATCAACTCGCCCGCCAATGGACCTACCGTAGGCAACTTCGACCTGCGAACTCTGACGGTTAACACCTCGTCTCACGGCGGAGTGAAATTCGACAAGAACGATTGGGCGCCGCGTTTGGGTTTTGCCTGGAATGTTCGCGAGCACTCGGTGATTCGCGGAGCTTTTGGGATTTTTTATGCCGCTGAAGGCAACATCTTCGACGACCTTGGTTTGAACCCGCCTTCGCTCGCGGTTCAATCGTTCAACTGGCCCAGTTCGAATCCTTCTACCAACCAGTTGCTGCAGGCGTTCCCGACGACATTCACCCAGCCCGATCCCAACAATCCCACTGGGGTTGTGCGCACCACAGGCATCATCGGAGCATCCTCGTTCGATCCCGTTAGGAGCATTCCCCGGATTTATGAGTGGAATTTGACCGTCGAGCAGCAATTAAGTCAGAACTGGCTATTCCGCATTGGATATGTCGGCACGAAAAGCAACAACTTGTTCGACCACGAATCCTCAAACTTGAATCAGCCTCTGGTTCCGCTGGACTCCAACTTCTCAGGGTCGGGCCCGTTCGGCTACAACCAGGGGCGGCCCTTTTACGCAACTCGGCCGGGCCTGAATGTTGTGCTTCCGCTCGACGTTGCACGCTTGAGCATGTTCTACAATGGGCTGCAGACTTCAGTCGAACATCGTTTCGCGGAGGGGTTCAACGTTCTGGCTGCCTACACCTTCGCGAAATCGCTTGGAACGGCGGACGGCAACGTGAACCAGTGTGACGTCCAGAACGCTCATAACGTAGCGGCGGAAA
>JBPYDQ010001172.1:0-4252 GCA_051986135.1 Terriglobales bacterium
GCCATGCGGTGCACATCTTCCTTCTTCTTGATGGCACTGCCGCGCGAATTGGCCGCGTCGATCATCTCGTCGGCAAGCTTGTCGATCATGGTCTTGCCCGCCCGTTCCCGCGAATACTGCAAGAGCCAGCGAATCGCCAGCGACTGCCGCCGGAACGGATTCACTTCTACGGGCACCTGGTAGTTCGCGCCGCCGACGCGCCGTGTCTTTACCTCGACCACCGGCTTGAGATTCTCGATAGCCTTCTTAAAAAGCTTGAGCGCATCATCGTTGGTCTTCTTGGCCACCTGATCCATCGCGCCATAAAACACGCGCTGCGCCGTGCTCTTCTTGCCTTCCCACATCATCGAGCAGATGAACTTCTCCACCAGATCGCTGCCATAGACCGGGTCCGTGGCTTGCGTTCGGCGGCTTACTAGTCCTTTACGAGGCATTGCTTCTCATCGCTCCTTCGAAACTTTCCCTGACAGCTAAACTCGGTCCTACGGTTCCTCCCGTGACGATCGTCACTTCGCGGCGGCGCCGGCCTTTGGCCTTTTCGCCCCGTATTTCGACCGTCCCTGCTTGCGGTTCTCCACGCCTGCAGCATCCAGCGTGCCGCGAACGATGTGGTAGCGCACCCCAGGCAGGTCCTTCACACGGCCGCCGCGCACGAGTACGATCGAGTGCTCCTGCAGGTTGTGGCCGATGCCCGGAATGTAGGTCGTGACCTCGACGGCATTGGTCAAACGCACGCGAGCTACCTTCCGCAGCGCGGAATTCGGCTTCTTCGGCGTCTGCGTGTACACGCGAATGCACACGCCCCGCTTTTCCGGACAGCCCATCAACGCAGGCGACTTGGTCTTGCTGCGGATTCCTTCCCTACCCATGCGTACAAGTTGCGCAAACGTCGGCACAGTCGTTCCTCGTTTTCCTTCGGCAGCTCTCGCACCTCGTGATGCGAGGCCACCGCGTAATGCGCGCAGACACATTTTGCGGACTCTTGCGTTGCGCGCGAACAAACCACAAGAGCACACAATAATGCTGAAAGGTTTACTGCGAATCCGGAGAGACCAGCAAGAAACTCCGCACGCACTCCAAGAGGCAGAACTCAGCTCTTGGTATCGAATCGGAGAGGCTTACTCGGCTTTTCGGGGCTGGCGCCCCATTCCGGCCGCTCTCCAGTCCCATTCCGTCGATCTTGTTCCGGGACCGAAGAATTCCCTTCCAACCAGCCATCCCCCCACTAGCGAGAGGCCTTACAGCAAGGAGCAAAATACCCCTGACAAAACACAAAGTATAAAGAAGTTAAGGCGCCCTGTCAAACGAGTTTCGAACCTGGTCGGTGGAAAAGCTTGTGGAAACTGAGGAAAGTGGCAGACAGGCTGCTCGCTAACACGAACGGCGAAGAGCTCGGCTGCGGCCGGCCATCCGCCGCCCTGCCCCGTACCAGCCCCTTCATACAACTAAGGCACTTCTATACAATAACCTACAGCCACACGCTTATTCCGCCCCCAAATCCCCAAAGGGCCACAAGTTGAAGGCCTTCAACATGTCGTACTGCCCCTTTTCCCGCAGCATTTTCGCGCTGCGGTCGGCAGGCCAAGGCGTCGCGAAGCGTTCCGGACGGTCGGCCAGCCAGTAAGCCGTGAGGGCCATGATCGTGGCATTCTGCGTGAGCACGTCGGCCTTCACCTCCTCCAGAGCATCGGCGGCGGAGTGGTGAGTGAACTTGTACTCTGGCGACTCCTGGTCGAGATTGATGCCCGGCAAGCCGGCGAGAATAAACGGACCCGTGTCCGTGCCGAACTCCACCTTGTCGGTAACCTTGATTTCGCGAATGTTGTTGAGCGATTTTGCGAAGGGTTCGAACACGGCGATCAAGTCGTTGCGTCCGCCGAGCTGAAACTCCTTGATGGGACCCTGGCCTGCATCGAGCACGATGTCGCCAAGGTGATTTTTCATTTCCGCTGCATGTTGTTTGACGTAAGCCAACGATCCGAGCAAACCCTGCTCTTCTCCCGTGAAAAGCACGAAACGGATCGTGCGACGCGGACGCTGGCCGCTCTTCAGAATGGCGTCGGCTGCGGCGAGGACGCTGATCGTGCCGGTGCCGTTGTCCGTGGTGCCTTCGCCCAAATCCCAGGAGTCAAGATGGGCGCCCACGACGACAATCTCCTCAGGATGTTCACGGCCCACGATGTCGCCCACAACGTTGGCCGACTCGACGGGGCCACCCGTAAGAGTGTTTTGCACATTGATGCGCAAGCGCACGGTTTTTCCAGCCTCGAGGAACCGCTCGAGCTGGCTCTGATCCTCCATGGCCATGTCGACAACGGGAATCGCGAAGTCCTCGGCAAACCCGAGGATCCCTGTATGCGTCAAGTGCATGCCTTCGGCCTTGAATCCGCCCTGGCCACCGATGACGGCGACCGCTCCAACCTTCTGCGCCGCCGTGAGGAAGTCCCCGTATTGCGCGAAGATCAGCCAGAAGCTCTTTTTCGGGTTGCCTTCCGGCTTCATCATCACGATTTTGCCGCGGAAGCGCGAGATATTCTTGATCTCGTCGTCCAGGTCGAAAAGATTTGCGGTGACGACGTCAGCTTCGGCCCCGCCTGGCGGCGTGGAGCCGGTCCAGCCCATGGAATCGATATCGAGCTGGCGTTGCACCGGGGCGATCAATTCAGCGGAAGCGGCTCCCCGGGTCCAACCCTTCCACATCGTCCACTTTTCTGAGTGGACGTTCTCAAGCCCGATGGACTGCATCTTCGAGAGACCCCAGTCCACGGCTTTTTTGTCTTGCGGCGACCCGGTGACGCGGGGGCCAATGTCGTCGCTCAACTCGGTGAGATATTCGAACGCCCGTGAGCCCATCATGCCTTCACCCGCAATCCTGGTGAGGGCGGATTTGGTGCCATCCTCCTCCGGCCCTTTAGGCTTAATGGAATCTTTCGCCTGGACGGCGACGCCCGCTGACGCTATGGCAAAACCCAGGGCCAGACAATGAATCTTCATACGTGCTCCCATGCCGCTTCTTCGTCGACAAGCCAAACCTTGAGTCTAGCATGCTCTTAGACGCGGCCGAGGACGAGTTAGCTTCGGCGCACGGCGGTCTTGTGCCCCGTGCTCGCTGAGCAACCCATCGGGCACGGGACGCTTTACGGTCGAGTGGGTCGCTTCTACACTTTTAGAGTGACCTTTCCTCGCCGAATGAAACTCATTGCAGCGACAATATCTTTGGTGTGCACTGGGGTTGCCGGAGCCTGGGCGCAGGAGCCGACAAGTAGACCCCAGGAAGTCGGGAACCCGGCGGTGGCTGACGCGAAGACCGAGAAGCCGGAGCTGCCCTTCCAAATTCGGCTGCTCGAGACGCACATCCGGTTCGAAGTCAACGGAGACTGCCACAAGGCAGTTCACACCATCGTCAAGATCAACAATGCTTTGGGCGCACGCCAATTCGCGCGCATTTCGTTCGACTACAACCGGTCCTTTCAACAGGTGCAGATTCCTCTCGTGCTTATCAGCCACGCGAACGGCGGGACGAGCGAACTGCTGCCGAGCGCGGTGACTGATACGCCGAATCCAGCCGTAGAGCAATACGCGGCGTATCAAGACGTGCGCGTAAAGTCTGTGCGGATCCTGGGGCTGCAAGAAGGCGACACAATCGAGTATCGCGTGGTCACCGCGACGACCAAGCATCCCCTCGCTCCCGACTTCTGGCTCGAACATAGCTTCGATCGCTCCGGGCAGGTGGTCGAGGAACATTACGACCTCGATTTGCCAGCCACTCGGCAGATCGATCTACGCATCAATTCCGCGACTCCCCCCACCTCCAAGGACACCACCGGGACGGGGGAAAACTCCCGATCCCTATATCACTGGTCGAAAATCTATTTCGCTCCCAAAGAAGGCAGTTCGGAAACCGCTGAAAGCGGGTCCGTTGCGCCAGACGTGGCGCTGTCGACGTTTTCGTGGGAATTTCTCGCCAACCGGCTGGCCGAACTTATGCTCCCTGGCTCAAAACCCATCACCGAGGCCAAGAGCTACGAGGAGTCCACGAAGGAGCCGGGCCGCCAACCCGCACGGGCAGGCCTGGTCCGGGAAAAAGCGCTCTTTTTGACGCGAGATTCCAGAAGCGCACTCGAACGCCTGAAGGCACTCTATGAATTTGTTTCCACAAAGATTGCCACGGTCGATATTCCACTGGGAGCCACTGGTTTCCGGGCGCGCAGCGCCGATGAGGTGTTGAGTTCCGGTTACGCAGATGGAGAAG
>JBPYDQ010001173.1:0-5884 GCA_051986135.1 Terriglobales bacterium
TCACGGAATTCGGGAGATACTGCTGCTTCGGCACATGTCCGCGAGGCAGGTTTCGAGACAATTAAGACAAGCTTGCATTCGTTGATCATGTTGTTCGGGACAGATATAGAGTGTGATACGGCTGTTCGCTACAACAATCAGCCTTTTCGCAGTTCAGCTTCCTGGGCGGTGCGGGGGTTGACCTGTTCCCTGGTTCTGGCACACCGCGCCTGCTCGACCGTATCTCCTAAGTTCTTAGTTGACACGTCTGGCTCCGTAGAGTTAGACTCCTAACACTTTAGGAGGTCGCAATGGGCCATAAAGGAAAACCCCAACAGCAGCTCACACCTCTGGAGTTGCAGATTATGAACGTACTGTGGGACTGCGGTCCCTCCAACGTGCAATCAGTCCAAGAGAAACTGGCCGGATCGCCAAAACTGGCGTACACCACTGTGCAGACGATGCTCAACGTTCTTTATCGTAAAGGAAGGGTACGGCGAAGATTGCGGGGCAGGGCGTACGACTACGCACCAGTGTTGACCAGAGAGAAGGCGGCGAGCAGTGCAATCGGTGACATGGTCGATCGCCTCTTTGGCGGTTCGGTGGACGGTCTCCTCATGAGCCTTATCAAGAGCCAGCAACTTGATCCCAAGAAGCTTCAAGAGCTGAGCGGGTTGGTAGAGGAGCACGAGCGTGGCAAGGAGGAAAAAGGCCATGAATCCGATTAGTGAGATCGTTGTCACCTATGTGACGAACGCTCTATGGATGACATGCGTCATCGCAGCAGCCACATCTTTTCTTTCGCGAGGACTACGTCGTTGCCCTTCTTCGTATCAGCATGCACTGTGGGTCGCGGCCTTGCTACTTGCTGTGTTGCTTCCCTTCGTGAGCTTGCGCGGTTCTCGAACCAATGACGAACCAGGACCCGAGGTTGTTGCAGCGGCAAACACGGTCCAGTCGGCACAAACGGCGCCCAGTGGTAGTTCCTCTTGGGCACTCTGGCGGCGAACGGGACATGGCGGTCAACCAGTACGGCCCGGCCCGCTCTTTGTTGGGCTTGTCGCACTGTTGTACTCAGCCTTCATTTTCTATCGAGCAGTTCGCCTCTATTGCGGATGGCGGTCACTGCAGGACATGCGATATCGCTCGACCGAGAGGCAAATGTCCCCCATGATGCAGGCTTTGGTCGGGCAATATCAGTCGCTGCTGGGCGTAAAACCCGTACCCATATTGCTGTCGCTGGTAGGAAGAGGGCCAGCGACGCTAGGGTTCCGTAATCCGGTTCTAGTGTTGCCAGAATGGTTCTTGTCGCAAGCATCGGAGGATGAGCTCACTTCTACCTTCTGCCATGAACTGGCGCACATCCGCCGGCACGATTTCCTTTTGAATCTGATTTATGAGCTGTTTTTATTGCCCATTTCGTTTCATCCGGCCGCTGTTCTGATCAAGGTGCGCATCGACCAAACCCGGGAGTTGGCTTGTGACGAAATCGCCGCAGAAAGCATGGCAACGCGCACCCAATACGCCCGCTCCCTTTTGAGCATCGCCCAGGGCATGGCCGCGAACCGGGGCTCAGCACCGACCGGGTACGCTTTGGGATTATTCGACACAAGTACTCTGGAGGACCGCATCATGAATGTACTCGGAAAGGCCAATCGAATCCGCAAGACACGGGCACAGGTCTCGGTCCTTGCCGCATTGGTTTTGTTACTCGTGACGTGTCTGGTTGTATCGGGTTTTTCCATTCAAGTCGCGCAACCCAGCAACACCGACGCCGATCTGCGACAATTTGTTGGGGCATGGCACGCACAATTCAAAGGCAAGACTTTCCTGACAATCGATTTGCAGATGCAACAAGGCAAGCTGACCGGAACCGTGAGTCACGCCGATCTCCAAGTGGACAAAGATGGGGAACTAACAAGTGCGGAAGAACACGAGGGTAGCAACCCTATCGTGGAAGCGAAGCTTACCAGCGGAATACTTCGCATCACCACCAAGGAACAGACCTCAGACGACACCATTCAATGTGAGATGAAGCTCACCGGAACCGATCGGGCCGAGCTTCGTTTACTCGCTCCACCCGACGTGCCCGCTCCTAAGCCGTGGAAATTAGAGCGAGCGAAGGGTGGTCAATAAGAAGCATTGACCAGCTCGTGTCGCGTGGCCTGATGGCATTTGACCGTCACCCGTCATAATAGGTGCCATAGGTGGCGACGCGAATAGCTGTTGGTAATCGCCATGTGGTAAGTAATCCTGAGCCACAGCCGATCGGTGGGTTCGACTTCCCGAAGATTGTCCAGAAGTCCGCTTCTGGTCCATTACGTTGTTGGCGAGATCCTTGTGTGGCACATGTCCCCGAAGCCGGTTTCTCGGGAGCTTCACAGACCACTTCGATGGTTTGCCGACAAACCGTCAAAGTGGGTTCGTAAACACTGCGCCGTTAGCGAGGACTAATCCTCAATGAGGTGTACCCAAGCCCCGACTTCCGACTCGTGATCCGACCGAACGCTGGACGGCAAGGCTGGACCGCCCTCATTACTGACGGCAATGTTCTAGCAATTTGGAATCAGACAAACTCGAGTACTGCAGTTAGAAGCATTCGAGCATCCAAACGTTCGAGGTTCCCCGAGCTTCCCAGAGCGCAAGATGATGTCCATCGGGAGCGGGGATTGCCCAGCCGATGGTCATGTTGGTGTCTTCCAGAACAATCCTGGTCCGGCCTTGGAGGTCGATGTTCAGTAGCGCCCATTTTCCGTCATTGGTATAAGCCGGCGCCCACAAGCTGCGGCCGTCGGCCGCAAAATCGATGCTACTGATTCCCGCCCAAGCGTGGGCGGTTACTGTACGCTTGGAACCGTCTGAGACGGAATAGAAAGTGACGCTGGGGTCCTTCTGCACGACCTTGCCCTTCGCTGTTGCCAGGGTTTTCCCGTCCGGTGACAAGCTCCAGTTGTAGGCATAGGGAGCCTCATCCCGAATTCTGAGTTGCGGCAGCTCTTCCTTGTGGCCGGTAGCCGGGTTGAAGCTGAAGAACAACACTTCGGACGTGGTGCGCGCGTCATAGAGGCACAAGGTCGATGGCGCGCGAGCACACTGCATATTGCCCATGGCGTCCTGTCGCAGCACCGTTTGTGCAGGGCCGCCGGCAAGGGATACTCGCATCAAATGACGCTCTGCCGCGCTTTCACCCAACTTCGGCCAGGTTTCGTAGAGGACCGTCGAATTATCAGGGGCGAGACGAGGTAACATAACTCCTTCGCTGCCCCCGACTAGCAGTTCTTCGGAGACCGTCCGATCAATTTGCTGTTTGAAAATGTGGTAAGTACCGTCGCGATCCGATGCGACCAGCACTGCCTTGCTATCCGGCGTCCACGAGAACGGGTAATTTCTCCAGTTGTCCAGGGTCAACCGCCGCAGCGGGCCCAGTCGCTTTCCGCCTGAGTCGGTCTCCGCAACATAAATGACCGGGCTCAAGGAATTCTTGGTATAGGCGATGCGTTTACTATCGGCGCTGGCGCTAAGGGCTGAGACCTCGTCTGGCGTGGCCGTGAGACGTTGAGCAGTTCCCACAACACGTCCGTGGGAATCGAGCGGTATGGACCAGACATTGGAGTCACTCTGATTCGGCGGCGCCTCCGAAAGGGAGTACACCAGGTGGTTGTCCGGGGTCCAGACTAGTCCTGGACCGAGCTCCATGTTGGCATAAATCGGAGCCTGGGAACTCGCCCTGGAAAAGATTGTTTCTTGTTGCCCGCTGTCCAGATCGAGCAAAACTACGCTGCTCTCGGCCTGCCACTGCTCGGGTGCATAGCTGCCCATCACATAGGCGATTCGCCGTCCGTCTGGCGACCAAGCGGGCTCCCCTAACGTGCACATCTGAGTCGCAACCAGCCGTCTTGGATTCTCTCCGTTGGCTGCAACTACCCAAAGTTCCTCGGCCAGCTTTGGCCCTTTCACAAATGCAATCTGCGACCCGTCGCGCGAGACGGCAGGAAGCCGGCCATCCTCGATCAGTTTACGGGCCGTTCCACCCAGGATCGAAACCTCCCACAAGCTAGGGGGCGCCTTCGGTCCTTCGGCCCAACTCGCCAGCAAATGTGTCCCGTCCGGATACCAGGCCGCCGGTACAGCTTTCAAGCCCGGGGGAAGATTCAGGAAATGAGTTTCACCGCTGTCAACCTGGCGCAAGTAAAACCCCGTCGTGTCAGAAAACGCCAGGTATTTTCCGTCCGGAGAAATCACCGCCCCAAGGACCGGGTCTTCGTTGGGGTTCGCGGTCAGCCGCCGGTGCTTGATCTGGCCGGGCTGGGCCACGATTGGTTGGCGCCGCCCGTGCACGATGAGCCATCCAACGACCAGGACCAACAGCAATCCACAGCTCACAAAGAGAGTCCAGTGCTTCAACCCAACTCTGGGCTGTCGTGTCGGCTGCGTGTCAACCGGTGCGCCAGACCCGTTGACTGGTATCAAGAACCGATAGCCACGCCGCGCCACCGTTTCCACATATCGAGGATTCTCGGCTGAGTCGCCCAGCGCGTCCCGCAGCCGGCGGATGGCTGCGTTTAAACTGTGGTCGAAATCGACGAAAGTGTCCGCCGGCCAAAGTTTCCTTTGCAATTCTTCCCGAGTCACCACCTGCCCTGGTCGCTCCAGGAGTATAGAGAGGATCTGAAAAGGCTGTTCCTGCAGCTTGACCCTCGCGCCGTTGCGCCGCAGCTCACCGGCTCGGAGGTCAACCTCGAAAATTCCAAATTGAACAGGGCGCGTCCCGTTGTCAGTGGCCACCGCCACACTCCCCACTTGGCCTCAGTCTAGCAAATGGACGCTTCTTCGGTATGTGATGCACCCGCCTAAGTGTCTGACGCAAGAAGATTTGTCGCGTTACCCACATATGACCTGGCAGTTACCCGCGAAGGGTTGAGGTACCCAGCCGGAGGACGGATGCTCGGAATCGAACTCATGAAGGAAGGAAAGTGAACCGGTACGTCACTCGAGTCTCCCGAATCGCAATCCTCGCAAGCATGGCCTCGGGGCTTTCGCTGCCTGCCTCAACCGCCACCACCGCGTGGCGAATTGATCCGCAACACTCCTCGGCGCAGTTTGCCGTGCGTCACCTCGGCCTTTCCACGGTGCGCGGCGCGTTCAGCAAGCTCAGCGGAACCATGCAGCTCGACGATCAGGATGTGACGAAATCCACCATTGAAGTCAGTATCGACGTGAACACGGTGGACACCCGCGAACCCGACCGCGACAAGGAGTTGCGCAGCGAGCGCTTCTTTGACCTGGCCCGCTTCCCCACCATGACCTTCAAATCGAAAAAGGTCGAACAAGTCGCCCCAGGCAAACTCCGTGTCACTGGCGACCTGACCATGCACGGCACGACCAAGGAGGTGGTTCTGGATGTGGATGGGCTCACCGCCCCCGCAAAGGATCCCTGGGGAAATCAGCGCATCGCGGCTTCCGCAACGACAAAAATCAACCGCCAGGACTATGGCGTGAAGTGGAACGCCAAGCTCGATAACGGTGGCGCGGTCGTCGGCGATGATGTGAACATCACCATCGACGTCGAAATGATCCAAAAACCCGCCGCAAAATCCGGGGACTAGCTGACGGCTGGCAACAGGCGACAAGTGAGCGGTGGCGACGAGCCACTGCACGCTGAAGGGCGGCCCGTGTGAAAAGACTGATTCTCAGGGGGGATTATGCGTAAAAATAAAATCGGAGCAATCGTAATCAAGAGCTTCGCACTGCTTGTTGTGCTCGGCACGGCGCACCAGACGATGGCACAGGATGCCACGACACCTTATCCGAAGATGGCCCCGATCGACCAATACCTGATGCCGGATCGGGAAGCGGAGATAGCCTTGGCGCGAAGTGCGGCGCCCGAATCCGTTTCCCGCGACGC
>JBPYDQ010001174.1:0-3674 GCA_051986135.1 Terriglobales bacterium
ATGGGCCATGACTGTGATGCGCAAAACCTCATCGGTGACTTGCAAGACTCTGAAATCGCCAGCTTTTTTGAGTTTACAAATAGATCTGCGTGCCGATCTCGACGACTTGCGGCGTGGGCATCCCGTAGCGGCTCTCCTCATGAACTGCATTGCGATTCAGATAGGAGAAAATGGCCTCCGGCACGCGCTGCAGGCCTCCATCTTTGGCGATGATGGTTTCGTGTCCGATATAGTAAGTGGCGCTCTCGGCATTAAACGGAATGTGCTCGTTCAGCGACACTGCGCAAAGTACCGGAAGCAGCAGAGGCTCCTCCATATATCCGAACGAGACGATCAGTCGGTAAAATCCCTCGCATAGCTCGAAGACGCGATAGCGTGATGCCTCGGGGACAACCGGGACCGGCACTTCTTCGACAGTGAGCAGGACGACAGTCTGGTGGAGCGAGCGGCTGCGTTCGACATGATGCACGAGCACTGGCGGAACGTGGTTGGGGCTGGGAGCGAGGAAGATGGCCGTTCCGGGAACGCGTGAAGACAGCGATTGATCGATGACAGGGCGTGCTTGCTCGAAAGTGGAATAGCGAGTGGAATACTGATCCATCAGCGCCGTGCGGCCACGGCTCCAGATAAGCATTCCGGCGATGAGTGCGGCGCCGATGAGCATAGGCACATACCCGCCTTCGAAAAATTTGAACAAATTGGCCGCGAAGAAGGGAAAATCGAAACTCAAGAACAGGAGGAGGACTGTTGTCGCCTTCCATCGCGGCCACCCCCAGGTATAACGCGCCACAATGAAGTAAAGAACCGAGGTGATCGCCATGGTTCCCGTGACAGCTATGCCATAGGCAGCCGCCAGCTTCACCGATTCACGAAACGTGAGTACCAGCAGAATACATCCGATGCCAAGGAGTCGGTTCACTTCGGGAATGAAGATCTGGCCCTCGGTGTGATACGAAGTGTGCTTCACGGTCACGCGCGGCATATATCCGAGAAGCATGGCTTGGCGAGTTAGCGAGAACGCGCCCGAGATGAGGGCTTGGGAGGCAATCACGGTCGCGGCACTGGAAAGCAAAACCAGCACAAGCGTGGGCCACCCCGTGGGCACCAGCGCGAAAAAGGGGTTGTCGATCGCCTTAGGGTCCCTTAACAACAGCGCGCCTTGCCCGAAATATCCCAGGACCAGCGCGGGCAGTACAAAGAAAGTCCAAGCCAGCCGAATCGGGCGCACCCCGAAGTGACCCATATCAGCGTACAAGGCCTCGCCCCCGGTTACCACCAGAACTACCGATCCTAGAATCAGCGCACCGTGAAGTCCGTGGCGCGCGAAGAATTGGACGCCATAGTGGGGAGAAAGTGCGGCGAGAATTTGGGGTTGCCGGCCGATGTGAAATAGCCCGAGTCCCGCCAGCGCGCCAAACCACACGGCCATCACCGGTCCAAAGAGTTTGCCGACATCGCCGGTGCCACGGCGCTGAATCGAGAACAGGCCGACCAGAATTAGGCACGTGAGCGGCACAATGATTGGAGACAGCTTGGGGCTGGCAACCGCCAGACCTTCCACAGCGCTCAACACGGAGATGGCCGGCGTGATAACGCCGTCGCCAAAAAGCAGGGCTGCGCCGATCACGGCGAGCAACGCCATGCCGGTAACTTTCCCGGTCTTGGCGGTGGCAGTGCGGAAACGTTCGGGCACAATAGCGAGCAGAGCGAAAATTCCGCCTTCGCCGTCATGATCGGCTCGCATTACGAAGGCGAGGTATTTCACCGTTACGACCAGGATGAGCGACCAGAACATCAGCGAGAGAATGCCATACAGATCGTTCGCGGTAGCTTTCGCTCCGCCGGCAGCCCTCATGCACTCTCTCAACGTGTAGAGAGGACTCGTTCCGATGTCGCCAAACACTACGCCCAGCGCACCCAGCGACAGAGCGGCGAGACTGACTTGAGATTCGGGTTGATGGTGCGTTGCTTCAGCATCCCGCACCGCGACCGGGCGGCAGAAACTCGGGGGTCTCGCCGCGTGTCGTTTTTCCTTAATTTGTTCCATAAAAGCACTTAAGTAGGTACTTCTGCCCAATCATTCTGCCTTAATCATTCATGACGTATATGAGCAGAGGCCGCGGGAGGCTCAGAGAAGCGCCTGTCCATGATCGGTCGTGTCTATGATCCGTCGAGAGAGGAGCCGCAAACCACCGCCATCTCTTTTCTTGAGCAATGCTTGCTGGTTTACGACAGTCGTGCCTACTGTCACAGGTGACAGTCCCTCCACCTGGATTTCGGGAATGCTTTCACCATTGACTTGGTTCTCTAGCCTACTGTGGCTACCGAAAATCCTATCCGCATTGAAGACGCAGAGTTTTGACTTGGTGTGCTCAGGAACGCCTCCGAATCGGACTCATATTTGTGAGCCGGTTTCAGGTCAGACCATGCTTTTCAAATCCCTGAGGCCACCAATCTTCTTGGTTATGTGGAATGAAACGAATCTGTGCGTTCCGGACACCGATCATGGGGAGGTTTTTCCTTGTCATACCGAAAACACTGGCGGGGAATTGATCGACAAGCCGAAATCGATACATGCATTCTTTAGCGAAATTGCTTTGTAGTGAATGTCAATTCAGCTGGCACTTGGGTACTGTGCCCAAAGATCGCCAGCCCTCATCGCGGCGCTTTCCAAATCCTGCGCCAACTCGGCTCCGAAGTCCTGGCGACTGAGCTGGAATAGATACAATCAGCCACTTCGTCGCGCAAAACCCAGAAGGAGGGAAGCATGAACACGCAAAGATATCAGTATGGAAGTCTGACGAGGAGAAAACGAATTCGGACGGAAGATGTCTGGCAGTTTCGCTACTACGAAACTAAGGCCTGTTCACACTATCTCAGCGCCTCGATGATGACGGCGAAGTAGATGAAGGCCAGAAACACTACATCGAGTTTCTCGAAGCGCGAGAAGATGCGCCGAAAGCCTTTCAACCGTCGAAACAGACGCTGCACCTGGTTGCGTTTCTTGTACAGCTCGCGATCGTAGTCCCAAGGCTCGCGCCGATTCGACTTGGGTGGAACCACGGGAATCATGTTCAACTCCAGCACCAATTGCCGGGTTTCGTCGCTTTCGTAGGCCCGGTCCATCACCAGTGGAACTTCGACCGGCAGAGGTCCTAACTCCAACAGCAGTTGCCGACCCACCGGAGCATCGTGCGCTTCCCCCGGTGACAAGCAGAAAATTATTGCCGTTCGAGCATTCGCGGCAACCAAATGAATCTTGGTGTTCCATCCTCCGCGCGACTTTCCGATGGCTTGCGGTCCGTTTTTTTTAAAGCCCCGGTCCCGTCGGGGTGCACCTTCACCGAGGTCGAGTCCAAGCTGAAAGCCTCAATCTTGATGCGCAAAATCTGCTCCTGCTGCAGCTTGGCGAACACCTCATCTAAGACACCCTTTTTGGCCCAACGATTCATGCGCACATAGATGCTGTGCCAGTTGCCAAACCGCTTGGGCAATCCGCGCCACTTACACCCATGCTCGGCTACGTAGAGGATGGCGTTCAGCAAAACCAAATTGTCATGCCGCACGTTGCCCCGCTGCACCGGCAAGCAATCTTGAATTCGTTCGTACTGCTCGGCAGTGATCTCCATGCCGTGCATCTTACTCGTTCATTGTTTAAGTAGTGTGAACACGCC
>JBPYDQ010001175.1:0-3029 GCA_051986135.1 Terriglobales bacterium
TCTTGTGTTCCTGGGCCGGAATTGATTTAAGGCCGAAAAATCCAAAGACCATCGCTGTCGCGAGCAGCACGAGCAGCACGTGTTTATGCCAATTCGAGGCTGGTGCTTCCATCTGTATCCTCCTCACTGCGAGGCTTGCAAAGCGGCTTTCCGTTCACGCATCAAACTAATCGATCAAATAGTCCCCTTGACCCGACTCGACTTGAAGGCCCGCCAGGGACGAGAGTCTCTTTTGCTGAACCCGCGCTTGTTGGGGCAACAAGTCCGATGGTCTTGAAAGCGGGTAACAGCCCAACAAGAAGAGTCGCACAGCCCATAAGCAGCAGAGTAATTACGAGCATTGTCCGACCGATCCTATCGCCAAAGTGGCCGAACACAACTCCGCCCACTGGCCAGGCGACCAAACCCAATCCGAAAGTCGCAAACGAAGCCAGCGTTCCTGCGAAGAGGCTGAACTGCGGAAAAAAGAGCTTCGGAAAGATCAGGGCGGAAGCAGTTCCGTACACAAAGAAGTCGTACCACTCAACTGCAGTTCCTATAAAGCTCGCAAGTGCTACGCGCCGGATTGATACTGTCTGCTCGCTGCTGGGCCGCTCTAAAGCGCCAACGTAGGGAACCGATTGACTGGCCATCGGTGACATCCCGTTTAACCACTAGATAAGTCGCAGTGGCGCGGATTGTACATGGAAGTAGCGGCATACTCCAGTTGATTCGTCCAGTGATAATCTCTTGTGGCGTCGCAAAACATATGCACACGTACTGTATTTCGCGATTGTGTTTGGACGGGCCTGCCGCTCTTCGTCGCAAGACGATAAGCTCTCATCACTCCGGATTGCCGCTTGATGAGCAAAGATGAGCTTGAATCCTAAGCGCACGATATCTGAACTCAAGGAGCTGCGCTCGATCAGCGGCGACGAAAACGGCGCGCAACGGGTCGCATGGACCGACACATGGCTTGCCGCCCGCCAATGGTTTGGAAGAAAGCTTGCCGAACTTCCCGTCGAACATCACTACGATGCGGCAGGAAATAGCTGGGCAACGTTGCCCGGTGTTTCGGAGAAATGTCTCCTTATTGGCGGGCACCTGGACTCCGTTCCCGACGGGGGCTGGCTTGATGGTTCGCTGGATATCCTAGCCGCTCTAGAAGTGCTGCGCCGCTTCGCATCCGAGTTCAATGGCCGTCCGCCGGTCACTATTCGCATTGTCGACTGGGCGGACGAAGAAGGAGCGCGTTTTGGCCGCAGCCTGCTTGGTTCTTCTGCGTTCGCCGGCACACATTCCATTGCCGCGGATCGCGCTCGTACCGACCGTGATGGTACAAAGCTCGAACAGGCCGTCCGCCGTTGTGGCGTGGAGATTGACCGCTTCCCGGAAGCCGAACAGGAGCAAAGAAACGCTCGAGCCTATCTTGAACTGCACATCGAACAGGGCCCCGTGCTCGAGCAGCTCGGTCTTCCTCTAGGCGTGGTTCTGGGCACCAAAGGCGTCGAGCGCCACGTCATCACCTTTCACGGACAAGAAGCCCACTCCGGCTCTACGCCCATGAACGTCCGCCGCGATGCCCTTGCGGCTGCTGCAAAGCTCGCGCTTGAGATCCGCAATATTGCGCGCAAACATCCAGAGGCCGTCTGCACGATGGGTAGTCTCAAGACGTTTCCCGGGATTGTCACGGCCGTCGTCGGTCGTTGCGAAGCCAGACTCGACCAGCGCGACCTCAATCCTCGTGTCCTTGCCGAGATGTGCCGCGAAGCAAAAGAAGCGAGCCACCGTTTCGCTGAAGAAGAAAAATGTACGGTCGAGTGGTCACGGTTGTGGAGCATCGAACCGATACCCTTTCACCCCGATCTTCTCGACCTTTGCGATCAAGCCGTCCGCGAAGTGTCTGGCAATTCTTATCGCTTGCCGTCAGGGGCCCTCCATGATGCCGCCGAAGTCTCTCGCGCTGGCATTCCTGCGGTCATGATGTTCGTGCAATCTCTCGGCGGCATCAGCCATAACAAGATTGAGGACAGCCGCGAAGACTACCTCGAGCTTTCTGTCGCCGCACTTGACTGCCTGGCTTCGAAAACCGTCGACTGGGTCCTGGATCGCCCGCATAATGCTCTCTCTGAAAAATGATGGAACTTCCTGCCAGCTAAGCCGGTCGATGCAACACCCGTTGGCCCAGTCGCTCCCCCGCAGAAACGATCGACAATCAATCCGCTACTGATTGTCCAGGAAGCCCAGCACGAGCGCAGCAGCCTCAATCCCCACTAGCGGCGAAAAAGCCTGTGTTATTCAGAATTCCATGAGATCGCGAGCGACCAGCACGTGGCCTGTGAAGCCCTTGTTTACTTCTGTAACGAACCGTTCATAGCTGTCGTTCGGGTCGCCTGTGGAAGGCAGATGCGTTAGCACTACCAGCTTGACGCCAGAGCGGGCGGCCATTTTTCCTACTTCTGCTGGCCTGAGGTGTTCCTCTTCATTGTGGCGCAGATAACTCGCTTGTTCCTCGGGCGTTTCTCGCTCCCATTGACCGGTGCGCACCTGCTGCGCCTTCGCCTCCTCAGCCGAGACGAATGTTACTTCGGTGACCAAGATATCAGCGCCCTTGGCTAGTTGTGTCAGTGCTTCGCTAGGACCCGTGTCGCCTGAGAAAACTACCACTCGATCGGGAGTTCTTTTGCAGGTTCGGAAGCTGGCGCGCTGGTTCCTTTTGCATCCAGTACTTGCTCAGGTCAGGCCTATCTGCCTTGTCCCGCTGAACAATTTCTAAATCGGATGCGCTTGTCACTGGCGGTGCATCGCCATTTTTCGATATCCAGAATGTTGAGGCGCCGGAATGGTTCCGCTACGGCACAACGATGGCACGGGCATGGGGCGTCACCGCTGTTCCGCTCACTTAATCGCCTTCACTAACTCCGGTCTGGCATCTGCTACAGGAAAACCGAATGCTCCCGACTGCGAGTGCGTCAGCAAAATTGCCGGTCCGATTTTGTCCAACAGCGACACAATCGCGTCACGGTTGAGTAGCTGTTGTCGCGTGAAAT
>JBPYDQ010001176.1:0-2693 GCA_051986135.1 Terriglobales bacterium
TGCGTGTGGGGTAAATCTGAGCTCATCGCCGCTCCTCCAGTCGGTACCGCTCCTCAGGAAATCCCCACGGGTGTAGTCACCAAGCTTTATCTCCTCTATGAGGAGCTGGTTGTAAAGCGCAGGCCCAGTTGCTGCAAATTATTGTTCCGCGAATTGAGCGGTGTCAACCAGGCAATATGGCGAATGCTGCCCTAACCGCGCTGGGGAGGAGATGAACGAGGGTCTCTTAGAACTGTATCGTCGGCATACGGAAATTGGCCCCCAACGGGCTTCTCGGAAGTAGCTCCTTCTAGTCGCCAAGGGTTTACTGATCGACCCACCTCGCATGCAACCCTCACCTGCTATCTTCGAGGGGAACCGTCACTGCGAAACACCTTCAATCCGTGACTGCCTGCTGGGGCAGTGCCTTCCACGCAGCAATCCACTCAGCGCGCCGAGTATAGAAATACGCCGCCATGCAGAAGTCGAAAGCTGCACAAAAGACTCCGTAGGCGAGCGGGATCGCAGTCAGCTGGCCCGGCTCGAAAGCGGAGTAGGCTCCATGCGCCTGAAGTTCGTGGAGCAGGTCCCAGAGCCCGTGTAGGGAATATCCGACGATCAACGCGAAGGGCAGGCGCGCGCCCAGCAGGCCTATCGCGACAAAAGCTACGACGACCGCTGTTTCCAGCCGCCACGCGGCCGCCATTCCGAAGTAGGCCGTGAAAGCCAGATAGAACGCTGCGATCATGACGAGGAACATCGCGTAGAAGATTTGCTCTGCCTTAGGAGGGAGCATCTTGCGGGCAATGAGGATTGTGCCCGCAGCCGCCATGAGCCCAATGACTGCATAGAGGATCACGATCACGACAAATCCAAGCATGGTGTATCCCCGGTCCATCGGTCTGCCTCCGATTCAAAGGTGGAGTCTTTCCCCAGGTTCGAGCGTGCCGCTTATGATACCTTTTGCCCCGAAATGTGGCATGCCGGAGTCGGTAAGCACTACCTCGTTAGGGAGGACTACTAATCCTCGCTGACGTTGCAACGTGGCTTCAGCTTCCGGATTGCCCATGATCCACCCGAGATCGAAACAGCGTTTCCTCTGCTCAGCAATGCCTCGATATGGGCTTTTATGGGCTTTAATTCCTGAGAGGTAGCAGGGTTTGGCGACAGTTCGAGATGAACCTACGTGGAGGCGGCCTGGACTTTGGTGCCGTAGTCGAGACTGGTGTACCAGTTGCCGCGGCCTTCCGGGGTGAGGTCCATGAAGTGCCAGATGGGAGCAAGCAGATCGATGCCGCGCTCTTTGATGTCGGGGGCCGCCCAAGGATGCGCGGTATAGAAATGTCGCAGCGTGCTGTCGGTGTCGCGGGTGAAAACGGAAACTGCCGAGTCCTGACGCCCTTCGCGGTCTTCGCTGCCAAGGTCGTACTTGAACGTGCTGTTGCCGGCGCTGAGCAGGCGCAGCTTGTCCCAGCCGCGAGCGCGAGCGTGCGCCCGGAGAGCGGGGACGTCGGCGGCGGCCACCACGGCGAAGTCAAGATTCTGAGCCAGGTGGTGCGCCACGCCGTTCGCGCCGTCGACCCAGGCGGTGCACATGGGGCAAGGTTTCGTCTCCCGCTTTCCATACATCAAGTGATAGATGACGAGCGAGCGATTGGGCTTGGTGAAAAGTTCGCTGAGACGTGTGGTGCGGACAGGCGCGTCACCTGCGCTGAGGTCGCGCGGGCCTTCTTGAAAGGCATAGTCCTGCATCGGGGCGCCCTTGGGGAGATGGCGGCGCAGCTCGGCGACGCGTTCGCGCTGGCGCATGAGCTCGATTTCCGCAAGGCGAAGCTCCTCGCGCTTGGCTAGATACTCCGGAGGCTCGTTGGTCAAATTGGTTTGCCGAAACGTTCCGTCAACGATTGTCTTTACCATGGGCGTTATCTCCACGTGTCATTCTCTCTCCGGCAGCAAGGAGACGCAATGACAAGCAGAGTTGCTGCCGATTTGCCTATCATTCATCCACAGTCAGCCGCGAGCGCAAATTGGTGCGAAGTTTAATGTATACTCGCTGCCGAAACCCGTACAGACATTTACCGGTGAAGGAGGTCCATATGAGGGCGGTAGACGGGCTTCGTGCTCGGCTTTGGGGTGGACCTGTAGTCGCTGGGCGTGCGGCCATCAATCGACGGCATTCTGGAGGTGGTTCCGGACAGATGGTCGGCTATACGGAAGCTGGCCCCAAACGGGCTTTTGGGAAATAGCTCCTCCCTTGTCGCCAAGTGTTTACTAATCGACTGACTGGAGCAGCTGACCGCTCCTCCTAAGCGCAATTCAGGACGCTCCTTACGCGCCCTATTCAGGCGAACCGAGGAAGATTGGTTTCGAAACCAGAGTTCCGTATCGAGAAGCAATTTAGGCAGCAGGAGAGGGTTCTGCCGCCATGCTTCGGTACATGACATTAGGTTGCTAGGTCCCGTTCCACCGAATCGAGATAGTTCGGGATCAGATGGAATAGAACATCAGGACGCGCAGCCCGGATTCTCGCAATTGCTTCCGATTGTTGAAAACCGAATGCTCGCAAGAGTGCGTAACACATAGTCGGACCGCGGTTAAGTCCAGCAGAGCAGTGCGGAAAGATTTTTGTATTCGCAAGAGATAATGCCGGAAAAGCGAATTGGATTCCTTTGCGGTAATGCCCCGGAGGACGCATCTCGCCGTTGTCTACCTGC
>JBPYDQ010001177.1:0-11385 GCA_051986135.1 Terriglobales bacterium
TCGTTGCGACGCCGCTTCGTCTCTCACGCCTGCGAGCGATGTGAGAAATGCTGGAATTTGCGTGGCATTCTCAGGACCATCTAGAGGAATCGGTGCCAGCCTGTTGTTTTCTTTTTAGGGTGAATCGAAACTTTGATGGACCGATGTAGCGGATGTGATCGAAGGCGAAAGGTCGGAGCAGGCAATGCCGCCCCTCCTATGCTGGACCGATTCCATTTGGTGTTGTTCCATGGCTCCTTTCGCTTTTTGCCTTGCCAAGCCTGATCTTCAAGAAAAGCTTTAAGGTGTGCCCGTCCTTGGCGCTTGTCTCCAACATTAGGGCATACACGCCGTCGTACGAGATGACCATCAAGCCCAACTTCCTGGCCAGAGGTTTTCTGCCGACCGAAATGATCTGAAGTTTTACTTTCAGAAAATCCGCTAGTTCATTGCTGCTCGAAGATGTCGCCTTGTCTTTCTGTTACGAGGTAACCACGTCCAGGGGTTGCCGATATTTTCGGCAAGACTCTTGACCGGTACGCGTGCGGTTTAGGTCTCGGATGGCGAATCTGACCAAGCGGGGCCGCGACCGTAGGCATTTCTTTTGCCTACACGGGGCCGACGGTGAGATGCCGCCATAAATGGAAGGCCAACAGGTGCCATTAGCCGCCGAGCGGCGAAGAGTTGGGTAAGCATTTTCAGGTACCGCGTTTCACTTGCGCCCGGACGAAGCGGGAAGAACCGAAACCATAGTTCCCGCTCTTGTTCTCTGGGCGTGGCAGAGATTCCAGCAACCGCCGCAGCCACTGGAGCCTTCCTTGGCAATTTGAAGGAACACTTTAAATCGGGCCACTCCTTGTCGCGTGCTTCCGATGGCATTAAAGTTGCCGGTGTGCCAGCCAGACGCTCCGATTCGAGGACCTCGACGAATACAGCCCCGGACTGGGATTTCAAGCGAGACTCCGGGGCCACGAATCCCCGACCATCGAACTCATTGAGGGAGACGAACTTCCTCGAGGAGCACTTGCATATTTCAAACGATCACGCCGCACATAGGCCTAATTGAGACAAACACAGGTTATCGCCACCTCTATGCTGGACGGAACGCGGGCGAGGTGTGTGCCGGAACTCCCCAAGACAAGTCTTGGTGGCAGGCAGTAAAATCTCGATGCAACTTGAGCACCTACAAGGGGTGAATCGATGGCAGAGAGAGCCGTTTCAAGCGCCGATACCAGCATAGACTCCGTGTTGCAAGAGCAGCGGAAATTTGAGCCACCCAGCGATTTTGCTCAACGTGCTTACATTAAGAGCCTCGAGGATTACGAGCGTATCTACAAGGAATCGGTCGAGGAACCGGAAAGATTTTGGGGACGAGTGGCGCGTGAGCTTTATTGGTTCAAGCCGTGGGACAAAGTCCTGGAATGGAATGCGCCCTGGGCCAAATGGTTTGCCGGTGGGCAAATCAATCTTTCGTACAACTGTCTCGATCGCCACGTCGAAACCTGGCGCAAGAACAAGGCGGCGCTGGTCTGGGAGAGCGAACCGGGCGATGTTCGAATTCTTACCTACCAGCAGCTACTTCGGGAAGTTCAGAAATTCGCCAACGTTCTAAAGGGCCTTGGCGTGCGCAAGGGGGATCGGGTCGCCATCTATATGGGCATGACGCCGGAATTGCCCATTGCCATGCTGGCTTGCGCCCGAATTGGTGCTCCCCACACGGTGGTTTTTGGTGGGTTTTCTTCCCATGCGCTGGTCGACCGTATTCACGATTCCCAGGCGATTGCCGTCATTACGCAAGATGGCACCTATCGTCGCGGCGCCGAGGTGAAGCTGTTTCCCGCGGTCCCGGAAGCCCTCAGCTCTTGCCCCTCGGTCAAGCATGTTGTTGTGTATAAGCGCACGGGATCGGCGATCAGCATGCACCCGGGGCGCGATCACTGGTGGCACGAGTTGATGGCGGCCGCCGACGATGATTGCCCCGCCGAGCCACTCGATGCAGAACATCCTCTTTACATCCTTTACACCTCGGGCACGACCGGTAAACCCAAGGGAGTCGTGCACACCACAGGAGGCTACTCAGTTGGCACATATCTGTCGACCAAGTGGGTTTTCGACCTACGAGACGAGGACACGTTCTGGTGCACGGCCGACATAGGCTGGGTAACCGGGCACAGCTATATCGTCTATGGGCCGCTGCAGAATGGCGCGACGAGCCTGATGTACGAAGGAGCGCCGAACTATCCAGAACCCGACCGCTTCTGGGACATCATTGACCGTCATCAGGTCAACATCTTTTACACTGCGCCGACCGCGATTCGGACATTCATTAAGTGGGGAGAGCAGTGGCCGCGCAAGCATAAGCTCACCAGCTTGCGGCTGCTCGGAACTGTCGGCGAGCCGATCAATCCCGAGGCGTGGATGTGGTATCGGGATGTTATCGGGCATGATCGGTGTCCGATCGTGGATACCTGGTGGCAAACCGAGACCGGCATGATCATGATCACCCCGATTCCGGGCGCGATTGCTACCAAGCCGGGGTCGGCGACACGCCCGTTCTTCGGAGTCGCGCCGGATGTAGTCACCATAGATGGGCGTCCAGTTGCGGATGGCTCAGGTGGGTTTCTCATCCTGAGGAAGCCGTGGCCGGCCATGTTGCGAACGATATACGGCGATCCTGATCGTTACCAGCGGCAGTACTGGTCGCAAATCCCTGGCGCGTATTTCACCGGTGATGGCGCCCGCCGCGACAAGGATGGATATTACTGGGTGATGGGGCGCGTCGACGATGTGATCAACGTCTCCGGGCATCGCTTGAGCACCATGGAAATCGAGTCTGCCCTGGTTGCACACGATAAGGTGGCCGAAGCTGCCGTGGTGGGTAGGCCGGACGAACTTAAGGGACAAGCCATCTCGGCCTTTGTGAGCCTTGAACACGGGCAAACCGCGTCACCTGAACTTAAAGAAGAGTTACGCCAGTGGGTGGGAAAGGAGATTGGGTCGCTGGCCAAGCCGGATGATATCCGCTTTACCGACGTCCTTCCCAAGACTCGCAGTGGAAAAATCATGCGGCGGCTGTTGCGGGAACTAGCCAGCAGCGGAGAGGTGAAAGGCGACGTGACAACACTGGAGGATCTGAGTGTCCTGGCTAAGTTGAAGGAAGAGGACTAGAGGATCGCCAGCCGCACGGCATCTGCTGAGAGAGATAGCAAGCTATGTCTTAACGATAAGCTTTCGTCGAGTTCTGGCGGGTGTGATTGCTTGGCCCAGGTAACGCTCAATCGAATCGGGCGACGTGAACGAGAAGTTGTCTGTGGTGCTTCGACGCGCACCTTCATGCGTGACTCGGGTTTGGTTGTTTATGGATGGGCGGGCATCTGGAAAGGGAATTACCGACCCGAGGGTGCGAGCCGCTCCTAGGATCCGTGCGCGTCTCGTCTGGGTTAATTACGTCTCGGGCAAGCGTGTGCAATTTTACGACCGCAGGCTATGAGTGACGCGCATCGAACTTTTCTTCCTGGAGAGTGCTTGGCCGCTACGGTCATCAACATGACCCGAAGTTATTCTCTCGAAGTATGAGTCCGAGTAAGTTTAGCTTTTCCGGCTGCAATTAAGCCTTGCTTATTCACAGCACTTGAGATATTGTCTCGTGACTTGAGGTCAAAGTGAGCGGAACAGCCAGTGCCCTAGCCAGCCTGCATGTGCGCAACAACGGTCCTCGCTCGCGAGCGGATGCAAAGCGTTTCCGGATTATTGAAGTTGCCATGAAACACTTCGCTGAGCATGGCTTCGAAGCGGCTCGCATCAGCGACATGGCCGAAGAACTAGGTATCGCCAAGGGGTCGATCTTTCAGCATTTCAGCAGCAAGGATGGGCTTTTTTTCGAGGTCTACAAGAAAGCCGCGCGCTCGTTTTCGCCTTATCTCAAAGTTCCGACAGAAATTCGGCAGGCAGGCTTTTTTGAGATTTTGCGCTATTGGCTGGTACGCACTGAGCACTTCGTTCATGAAGACTGGATTCCTTACCGCGTTTACCTGCTGGGAAACTACGGGACCAATCTGGCGTTAAAGCGGGAGATCAACCGGTTCATCACCTCCGAAGATCCTTACGGGCGCATTGAATTTGTACGCTGGGGTCTGCAGCGGGGGGAACTCCGCAAGGATCTGGATGTCGAAGTCATCGTTTCAATGTTGGACTGGATCGTCGAACGTTTCCAGGATGCTCTGGTGACGGAGGAACTGGATCCCGGCTTGTTTCGGCGGACGGGGGCCGCGCTGGAGAAAAAGGAAGCGCGTATTAATCAGTTCTTGGACATCTTGCGCAGAGCAATTGGGAAATGAGTTCCCCGCTTCCCGCGGTCAGCTTCAAGCAATCAACCCCAACCATGGCGAACGAAACGTCGATCGCACAAGTCTTAGCGCTCTATGATGAACGGGCGCCACTTTCCGAGGCTTCTACTATTCCCGCTCCCTGGTATGTCGATCCGCGGATCGCTGAGCTTGAGGCGCGTACCGTTTTCTCCAAGACCTGGCAAGTGATCGGACGCACGGATCAGGTGAAGCGGCCGGGAGATTTTGTCTGTTCCACCGTGGCCGGCGAACCTATCGTCGGGGTAAGGGGAAATGACGGACATCTACGCGCTTTCTACAACGTGTGCCGGCATCATGCGGCGGCGGTGGTCACAGAGCCATGTGGACACGCGCAGCTGCTGCACTGTCCCTATCATGGCTGGAACTACGGGCTGGATGGATCGCTTAAGGGCATGCCGGAATTTGAAGGGGTCAAGAACTTTGACCGCGCCGCCAATGGACTGGTCCCGGTGAGAGTTGCGACTTGGGAGAAGTTTGTATTGGTTAATCTCGAGGCCAGCTCGGAATCCCTCCAACAATTTCTTGGTGGAATTGCCAGACGCCTCGCCCCCCTCGAAGTCACTAACCTCGACTATTTCGGAACCCGCGTTTATGACATCGCGTGCAACTGGAAGGTGTTCGTCGACAATTACCTGGATGGTGGATACCACGTTCCCCACCTGCACAAAGGCCTGAATAGCGTGCTTGATTACAAGCAATACACGATCGAAAATGAGGACCGCTACTGCCTGCAATCGAGCCCGATGGTGGAGTCGACGGAAGATGTGGCGACTGGAGCCACCCGCAAAGGCGATCGCGCCTGGTATTTCTGGCAATATCCGAATTTCATGATCAACTGCTATGCCGGATACATGGATACCAATTTGGTGATTCCCGTCGACGTCGATCATTGCCGCGTCATTTTTGATTTCTATTTTGCCGACGTCGCCAATGAGGCGATGCGCAAGTACCACCAAGAATCCGTCGCCGTGGGGGACCGCGTGCAGGTCGAAGATCTTGGAATCTGCGAAGCAGTCCAGCGGGGACTGAAATCGCGCGCCTATCGCGCAGGACGGTTGTCGCTTCGCCGGGAGGCGGGCGAACATCTCTTTCATCGGCTATTGGCCGCTGATTTGAAAGGCCAGAGCGGTTCGGCGGTGGCGGCCGACTAGGAGCACGTTGCCTAAATCGAAGAGCTTGCCAAAACCGACGGAACCGGCACTTCGGTCGTTCCCCGGTGTGGCCCATTCGTAACATGCTACGGCATGTGACCAACTTCTTTCTCGTCGACGATTCCCACCGGCAGCCGCGCCTCTGTTTTTGAGTACCAGACCAGCGGTGCTTCGTGCCCGGAGGGACAGAGTGTCTCCTCGAATCGGGTGGTGTCCGTCCCAGGCGGGTTGCTCTCGGTTTCGAAACCGGTAAACCGAGGATCCGTGGTCAAACCGAGGTTTGTAACCCACACTGGTCCCGTCCTGGGGGTCCAGAGAGATGCTGACGCCCATCAGCGACACGCAACAATCTTTCCGCTTCGTAACCTCCCCGAGGAAAACCGGAATCGGTTGCAAACAGCCCGATCCAGCTCATTCGAAGGCGACCACTATTCGTGTTGTGATTCGAGGTTGGTCAATAGTTCGTCGTCAATCTCCCACTGCCTGAGAATCTTGAGAATTGTCTTCGAGGAGAAGCCGGCGCGCACCAGCTGTCGGAATATCCTGGCGGTTTCCTTTTCATTTCTCGGTTTTTCGAGGCGCTTGCGGCGGAGGTATTGGCGAGCCTGCTTTTCGTCGTCGATTTCGCTGTAGCTGGAGGAGACGGCACTTTCGATGACGTCCCCGTGAACCCCTTTCGCCCGTAGATCCCACGTGACCCGCCCTCGCCCAAACCTCTCGTTATCGCGACGGTAAGAAGAATACGCCGCGGCGTAGCGCGAGTCGTTCAAATAACCCTGATCTTTGAGGCGGCGGGTGACCAGCTCGATCAGGGTGTTGCCCAGTTCGGTTTCCCATTCCACCCGTTGCCGAAGCAGTCGCTTCAGCTCGGCAACCGAACGCATGCGACGGGCCAAGGCTCCTATGGCGTAGTCATAAAGCTCATTTTCGGTATAGAGCTTTCTGGGGCGGGGAGACGCCATAGGAAGACGTTAGCGCTAGAACAAGAGAAAATCCACACCGAAACAGCGAGACCGAGAGAAACGGCAGAACTTGGGGCCTTGGAATCGGAGCGGTAGTCACCGTTGCCATCAGCGATGGCGGCAAGAACGCTCTTCGTGGTTTCCGAGTCCGTCAGCCTCTTCGGCATTTCTTCGCGATAGCCGATGGCGAATTCGGGGTAAGTCTATATCGAGGCGTCGCCATATTTCCTCCCTTGAATGTTTGTCATTTGATGAGAAGAGGCAGAAGGACGCGCTTACCGCCCTTACGATTTGGGAGATCAGGTGGGGAGGGACGCTTCAGACGCCAACCGTATGTTTGCTGCGCACCGGCACGGGAGTGAGCCAATGAAAGCGGTCAGGCGACTGTCCGGTTACGATGCCGTAAAACTCCTTCTGAATGCGTTTCGTAACCGGCCCGATTGTGCCCTGGCCCACGCTGATCTTGTCAACCGACCGCACCGGAGTGATTTCGGCGGCCGTTCCAGTGAAGAAAACTTCCTCGGAGAGATACAGCATCTCGCGCGGAATGCCCTGCTCGACAATGGGAATGTCCAATTCCTGGGCGATGGTCAGGACCGAGTCGCGGGTGATGCCGGGCAAAACCGAATTCCCCAACGGCGCAGTCTGCAGGACGCCGTTGCGCACCACGAATACGTTTTCACCGGATCCCTCGCTGACGTAACCGTTCGCATCCAAAGCGATTCCCTCAGCATAGCCATTCACGATAGCTTCCATTTTGATCAGCTGGGAGTTCATGTAGTTGGCGCCGGATTTGGCCATTGCGGGGAGCGTGTTGGGGGCGATTCGAGTCCAGCTGGAGACGCAAACGTCGACACCTTGCTCAGCGTCGGTCCCGAGATATTTTCCCCACGGATAATTAACGATGTAAACCTCGGTGGGCGATTCAAACGGGTTTACCCCCGCCTGTCCGTAGCCACGCAGCACAACCGGGCGGACGTAGCAGGGCCAGACTCCGTTCACGCTGATGGTTTCGATCATTCCGGCGATGAGTTCATCCCGGGTGAAGTCGACGTCGATGCGGTAGACCCTGGAGGAATCGAGCAAGCGCTGAATGTGCTCGGTGGCACGAAAAATGGCGGGGCCGGTGGGGAGAGAATAGCAGCGGATGCCCTCGAACACTGAAGACCCATAGTTCACGACATGCGACATGACGTGAATCGAGGCGTCGTCCCAGGAGATCAGCTTCCCGTTGTGCCAAATCTTGTCTGTTTTTTCAATCGCCATGCCGGCTCCTTACAAAATTGCCGCGGGTGAAACCGACTCCACACAGGGCGATTATACCCGACCTAATAAGATGCGATGGCGGCTTGCCAGGATGGTGAAATCCGAGCGCCCCCTCACAGGGGTGAAGGCGCGCTTGTTGCCCCCTTCGGGCTCGCCGGCGATTATGGACGTTCGGAAAGGCCAGCCGGGTTTAATTTGCCGAGCCTTTCAAGGCGCGGGGAGTTTACCGGCTTCATTCCGCTGCTGGTCGAGGAGTCACCGAGACTATGTTGCCGTGGCCGGGCAGTTCGTCGCCACGAAACAGCTTGGCGGCTCGCATGTTGGGCATGGCGTCGTAAGGCTTGCTGTAATTGTTGTTGGCATTCCAGAACAGGAATCCGTCGCCACCCTTTTCTTTAGCGACCTTGACCTGCACCTGGATGTAATTGGAAGAGTATGTCTTGGTGCGCCAACGGAACGCCTGCAGCCAGGGACGAAGGACTACACCGGTGTCTTTGGTGATAAGGACGAAGCGGTCCATCGATTCACCGATGAAGTGTTCGGGCGCATCACCTGGATGCGCATAGCCGTCCATACCGAAGAAATGCGAGGGGTAGATCATGGGCGAGAGCACGTCGCAGTACTTGGCCATGTTGGGAATATCCTGTCCGGTATGCGCAAGATCCACCTGGCGCTGCCAAGCCATCACTCCAAAAACATCCAGCGAGAGCAGCACACCCTCCGGACCGAGTGCGGCGTGGGCGTGCTTCAGGAAATCGGTAATCACATCGCTGCGTTTCCAGTCGGGATGCTCTCTCTGAAAGACGAAGCTGGCATCTTTCTGATCGCCCTCCGCAGGGAAGCGAACATAATCGAACTGAATTTCATCTACACCGGATTGGGCAGTGCGCTTGGCGAGCGCGATGTTGTATTCCTGAACCTTGGGATTGGAAGGATCTGTCCAGACGAGTTTGCCATTTTCCCGCCAGGGCTGACCCGTGCGGCGCGAATCGACCGCCAGTTCCGGATGTGTGACCACCAGGTGTTCGTCGCGGAAGATAGCGATACGAGCAATGATGTGTATTCCCTGGGAATGCAGAAAGTGGGTAAATTTTGGCAAATCAGGAATCACCGGATGGCGCTTGTCGGTGGCCAGAGGATGCGCGAAAGGGATGTCTAGTATGCCGTCGCTATCCTTTACGTCGAACACCACCGCATTGCCGCCGAGTTCACGCCAGCGGCGGATAATGCGCAACCCGTGCTCGCTCCCGGCCATCAAGCCCGTCAGATAGACAGCTCGGACTTCAAAATCGCGCGGCACGGCGATGGATTTCTCGACCATCGGCTGGTCCACTATTCCCGGAATATTGAGCGTCTCACCAGATTTGACAGAGTTGCTGGATTTTCCATTGGTTTGACGAATGGCCTCTGCCAATTCGATTGAAGTTAAGTACGAGGTTCTCGATAAATAGTGCCGAGCGATACCGGCAATGGTCTCATCGCGCGCTACGGTGTAGGTCAAGGTACCTGTCGGCACGCTCTTTGGGTCAGCGGTCGCGCTCAAAGCCTGCGGAAGAACGTTTTCGAGAGGCTGGGCGGCGGCAGCCGACGGTTTGTGTTCCGCCGACAGCCACCAGGCCAACACAACCATTGACAACCCCAGAGCGGGCCCAAGCGAAATCCAATTCGATGGACGCAAGGTTTTTCTCCAGAAATACAGCTACTTAGATGGATAGTACTCACATCTGGTTCCCTCAGGCCAGTTACTTCGGTCCAAGTACGCCGTAATGGATTGAATACCCACCGTCGGCCATGGTGGAAACGTCCCCAGCCCAAGAAAATTCCCGCATACAGCAAATTATTTCTCTTCGACAGGTTTCCGCGGGAGAGGTGGAATATGGCCTTCGCTGGTAGTTGGGCATCTAAGGGATCAGAAAGAAAGGAATGGGCGTTGGAACCTGTGGATGGCCAACCATTTGCAATGAACCAGGTATAGGCGGCGATCGAAGGTTCTGTCGCCCTCGCTGGTTAACCCACTGGCCAAACTTTCAGGTGAGCGGAAGGCCCAGGAAAGGGAGAATACAGGGCCAGACCCTATGAAAACAGGACTGAGCACCACCCTAGACCCTAGTCGACGGAGCAACGACGCCCGCGACTTCGATAACACGCTTCGCCGCAAGATCGTAGGCCAAGACCAGGCCGTCGAGAAGGTGGTAGAGATTTACCAGATGTTTTTAGCGGGGCTGAATCCCCCCGGACGTCCGGTGGGAAATCTACTGTTTCTTGGCCCGACCGGCTCAGGAAAGACCCGAGTTGTGGAAGCTATGGCCGAGTCGCTTTTTGGCGACGCCCGGGCGTGCATCAAGATCGATTGTGCCGAGTTTCAACATTCGCATGAGATTGCCAAATTAATCGGCTCTCCGCCGGGATATTTGGGTCATCGCGAAACTCACCCCCTGCTCACCCAGGAGGCGCTAAACCAGTGGCATACGGAAAAGCTGAAGCTTTCCATCCTGCTGTTCGACGAGATCGAAAAGGCGTCCGATTCTCTGTGGCAGCTGCTACTCGGGATTCTAGACAAGGCGACGCTCACCTTGGGGGATAACCGCCGCGTCGATCTTTCCCAGTGCATCATCATCATGACTTCGAACCTGGGCGCGGCAGAGATGACCGGCCTGGTCGATGGAGGGATCGGCTTCTCGCGAACCAAGGTTGATGTAGATAACAGGCTCGATGACAAGATCAAGCGCACCGCGGTCGAAGCCGCTCGCCGCAAGTTTACTCCCGAATTCATGAACCGGATCGACAAGGTCGTGGTGTTTAAGACGCTGCGTCCGGAGCACCTGCAGCAGATTCTCGAAATCGAGTTGGGAATGGTGCAGCAGCGCATTCTCATGGCGGCGGGGACGAGTCAGTTCGTCTTCACCTGCACGCCGAAGGTGAAAAACTACCTCCTCCACGAGGGAACCGATCCCAAATACGGGGCACGTCACCTGAAGCGAGCCATCGAAAAAAACTTGGTTTTTCCTCTGGCCAACCTGGTTGCCACCGGGCAGGTGAAACTCGGAGACTTTGTGCGAGTCGACCTCACGGCTGAGGGTAGAATGACGTTCGTCAAGGAAGCGGAGGGCGCCATGGTTCCAGTGTTGCTGGAGCGTTACGGAGCTGCCGCCGCTCAACCCGCAGCCGCGCGTAATGCCCGCACGGTTGCCAATCGGCGTGAGTTTGGAGCCAGCCCGCTCGACAATAAGTAGTCTCCCATCGCCACGTTTGCGCACGAAATGGGGTGGCAAGAAGGGCGCCCGATTTCTTTTTGAACGGAGCTATCTAAGGCTCTTAGCTCGAGCTCTAGGTGAGGTCTGGACTCAGGCGCCCTACTTCCACTCAACCAACACGCGCTTGGCGACTTGTTTCAGGATGCCGCCTCTCGTCACCCATGAATGGAGATTAGGGCTGTGCCGATCTCTGCGGGGGCAAGGGGTAATAGCCGGTTTTCGCGCGTACAATTAGATTCGGAATAGCGACCCTAACCTCGATATCGCGGTAAGTGTCTGCCAGAGGGGCCCTGGTCTGATAACCGAGTGTGTACTGATTGCGAGCGTAGCTCATGGCCTGCGCGTAGGCAGTATCGATCGCCTGCGCCGAAAATTCGGTAAAGACCTCGCCTCCAGTCGCTGCCGT
>JBPYDQ010001178.1:0-6377 GCA_051986135.1 Terriglobales bacterium
ATGCACTTGCTGGTAATCGGCGACCTTCACATCGCGAACGATGCCGGCAACTTTCGTGCTGAGAGGCGTCAAATCTCCACGGACAGAGGCATCGTCGGTGACCTGTTCCGCTCGCCCCCCCTCCCACGAGTTCCAGTTGACAGTGAGTGTGATGATCAGGGCCATCGCCAGCAAAACAACGAGAATGGGCGTGGCGAACTTTAGCCACCGCCAACGGGCCGCGGAGACAGGCCGCGTCTCTGCCGGACGTGTGATAGGTACTGGAGCTGCAACAGCGTCGGCTTTCGCCTGCTCGCTTTTCTCATCAGCTCTGACTTGCGATTTGCTTACTTCTGCGATTTGACTCACAATTGACTCCTTTCCTCTCTTCGCCATTCGTTACAGTGGTTAGCTTCACGCGGCTGCGGTTCTCGCGCCGCCGCATCGGGCCTCGATGGCTTTGATAGAGTTTTCGAACACCCTTTCCAGGATGCCCCGGCTGATGGTGCTCAGTACCAGCGCAAGCAGTCGTCCCTTGAGGTTTTTGCCTTCGCGTATGACGACCACGTCAATGTCTGTCGTTCCGTCGGGCTGACGGCCGAAGATGTAGCTGTAGCCGGATGCCCCTCCCCAGACATTGGAGTCAGTCGTGTCTATGAGAACGCGGTTGGGATCGGACCAGTCGTAGTGCAGGCGTTCCCAGATCCCATGCGATCCTTCCGTAATGTCGGCCTGTGAGGGGCCGAGGTGATGAACCTCCAGGTACTCATCCGCGCTATTGCTAAACAGCTTCGAACGGCGAGGCCCGAAGGCGGTAAGCCCGCTAACAAACTGCTCGGGGGTCGCCGTAGTTGTCTTGTGGAAGTGGAATATTGTTTGGGCCATTGTCGTCGCTCTTTCTGTGAGCACGGGCGCCTACGAATGATGCAAACGACGGTCCATTCGGAAACCGCTGAAGTGAAAGGAGGTGAGCAACAGAACCACGCCGCACGCTCAGCAAAGTGACGAACAATAAGCAAGAAATCACAGCGCTTTACAGACACTGGTACGACTCCCAACCGCGCGCCCTCGACTTTAGATTTTCCGAGGCTGGAGCCCGGGCCTCACGGCCCGGGCCGGAATGGTAGGAATAATGGTGGGAATTCGGGCGGGAAATCAGCGGGACTAAGGCAGAACTGGTAGACACCTTTGACTAGCGCTACGGAGGTTGAGCTTGTAGGTTGCGGAACGTCACTGCATGTGACCACCCCTCTTGGTGAACTTGCCAAGGATGAACTCCTGAGCCAGGCTAGACCCGATCCTTTCCGCGGTTCCGATTGCGAAATTTCCTAGGAACAGGCCAGCACCCCGATCAGCGCGAGGAAAATAAAGATTTGCGAGGCCGGCGGACGCCAGGTCTCCGCCAAGGCCAGAGTAGTTCGGCACCCGCTTGCCGGTGTCACTCTGGGTGACAAATGCACTGAACACCGCATGCCGAATTCGAGAGCGGGTGGTGCCGGTTCCTTGATAGAAGTAACGAGGATCTTGATGAAGCAAAGAGGGCAGGATGGCGCTGCCGATCATGATGTCAGAGAAACCGTCAGCCGCAGTTATGCCGAGACGCTGACCATAGGCACCCCAACCTTGACCGAACTTGGGACTATCTGCCGCTTGCCGAATGCTGGCTACTGCAGAAACCCCTGCAGCGGTAACTGGGTCCGTAGACAACTTTAGTGCAAGCTGAAATTTCATCTTCGCCGTAAGAGGCGCGGGATCCTTTTCATAAGACACGTAGAAATTCGGCACGATGCCGAATACCCGCTGACGTTCCTCTGCCTTGAGCTGCTCAGCCGCAACTTGCACAGGATCGTAGGTGACGTGGACTTGCGTGACCTGGCTTCGAAGCTGCAGTTGTATTCCTGTCACGATTTTGAACTGCCCTGGTTCGAGCGTGATACTGGGAGAGTTCCATTCAGCAAAATCGTGCGCAGCAATGGTGAGTGCGTACGGCGCTCCGGGTTGCAAGTCGCGGAACTCGAAAGATCCATTTCCCGCTGTAGTCACTGTGCGACGATCAGCGTTGGCAAGACTTTTGAGCTCAACCGTGGCGCTCGGTACAGGATTATCATTGACGTCGATTGCCGTGCCGATGATGGTTCCGAATTTCAGCTCTGGTTTTACATTCTGTCCAAACATGAACGTGGGAATTAGCAGCGTGATTGCGACGGCAGTCGCTAAACCAGTTCGGGCCAGACCTGGCGCGAGTTTTAGCGCTATTGCGTATCTAAGGCGAGGCTTACGATTGCGAGGCTGGATCATTGTCGTTTCCTCGTCGTCTCTGAAACGCCATTTGCTCTCTTGCGCATGTGCACCACCGAACCGCCCTGTTGAAAATCAACCTCATCCATGAGTGTTTTCATCAAGTAGATCCCGCGGCCATGAGTCCGCAGTCGGTTCGTTGGAGAGGTTGGATCTGGAACCGCGTCACTGTTAAATCCCTGACCTTCATCATCGATCGTGATGGAGACTTCGCCGTCTTTCGTACAGCGACTTCTGACGTACACGCATTTGCGCGGGTCTTGCTGGTTACCGTGGACGATGGCATTCACAAGCGCTTCACGCACCGCCAGCTCGATATCGGAATTCGTTTCATCCTCTCGAAACTTCGAAATGAAGCGCATCAGTTGGTCCATGAATGGCGACACGATCTCAACGTAACTGGGAAAGCTGTAGCGAAACTCAACAAACGAACCAGCGGGAAAACCTTGCGACGCGTGTGAAGCATGTTGAGCTTCTGCCATGTCTTCGCTGGTGGATGACTCTTTGTTGAAGCTGTGAACTTGTGTTGCGTACATTTCTGGAAACATTACGAGCTCCCCTCTGCTTGCATACTCTTACAGTGGTATAGGCAGGTAACGCGCCACTCGCAGCAGATTGAAAACACAGACTTTATCTCTAGTAAACGGGCTGCATGTTCAGCAAATTGACGAATGTTCAGCGCAGTTGGGCACCTCTACCGGGCAGAATTCTAGCGGGAGGTTTCCCGAATGCGAGAGCCATGAGAATGGAAATGATAAGGAGGTCCCGGACGGATTCGCGGTTCGAAGCCATTAAGCGGGATTGATTTGTTCTTCTGGACAGTAGGTGTGGTGCACTCTACTCGAAGCAGACTTCGCTTATGTCAATTGCGACCATGAGCATCTCCAGGACCGGCCGGCGATCGCCTCCGCGCGTATAGGCGCGACGCTTGGTCGGGAGATAAATTCCGTTCGCAATCACGTAATCTGACGTCAGCTGTGCCGCCGGGAAACCGCCAGCGATATTAACGCTGTAATCGTGGCGGCGTAGCATCAGATCCTCATCAAAGAAGAAATCCTGAATGCCACAGTGCGTCTCAATCGAACCCGGAAAGTAGGCGCGCAGGACGTGCCAAGTCTCTGCGCCTTCCTGCCATGGCTCTGTCTCTGCAACCCGCACCCCGTTCATTGTGAGAAGAAAGGGTGTTGTGAGATAGGTCCACAGAGCTTCTCCGTTGAAGTAAGCTCGATGAAGCGCATCCCAAGGCGTGTTCATCTGGTGGCCGGCAAACGAGTCTCTGGGAATTTGTCGCTCCGCAACAACCGCCCCGTCGAGCTTCTCGATGGCAATTCGCTCTGGGGTGAACATTGTGCGCTGATCGGGTGCCCCGAAGGGAAAGACAGACGAGCGCTCCTCGTGCAGCCAGACCGTCATTCGACGCGGAGCGGAATCCTGCGGAACTCCCTTGAGGCGAAAGAAACCGCCGCCACTCACGATCGTAGCCTCGACCTTCTTATATCGATTCCAAAAATCCATACCGCCATGTGCATCAATGATTCGGGCGAGTAGGTCGTTCATTAGAGTGCGCCCTCCTTACCGTCTCGTCTATTCTTAGCTACTAATGAGTTCCACTAACCGTGGATGTGTGACTTTGGTGCAGAGATCGCCCTAAATCACTTCGTTGGTGCCGTGGCTGATCCCTCGTGAGCCTGGTGAGCGTCGATCACGCGGGCCGAGTATACGAACCGTAGAGCCCGCAGTAAACGTCTCTTGGGGCGAGGAACTTCCATCCCGGGATTCCAGCGTGATATGGAACAGGCCGCCCGACCAGAGCCCGGCGCGCCCCGTGTCTATATTGATCGAAAGCTGCGTATTTTGTACGAACGCGCTGCCAGTCTTTAGACCACCAGTCGCGACATCTTGATAAGCGCTCGTCGAATATAGATCGAAGAACAATCCATGACCAGCCAAATCCGTGCGAACCTCTCCCCAGTCACCGCTAAGCTGAGTACGGTGCCAGAAATCGCCAACCTCTGTAGCTGGAAGTCCGAATACCGGTCCGTTGTTGAAATACGGCAGTAGAACAGGAGCCACATTCGCCAAAGAGGCGTTTTTTGTTGGCACTAGCCCCCAAAGATTCGCTTCATCTTTGTCCGTCTGCGCTGCTTTTTGTTTGGTTGAATCGGTGTGGTCCAAGGTAGTGATCGGGCTGTTAACCGGGTCCGTTCCCGTGCCTGAATCCGAATCCATCGTTTTGTCGGAAGCGGAAGGAAACCTGCTGCTCTGGTCGCGACTGGGCTGGTGTTGGCGAGGCGAGTCCTAGAACGACACATAACACGGTCGCCGAGGCTAACTTCCCGAGGCGAAGGCCGTGTTTAGATCGATACAGAATCACCTGCAAGACACATCGACATCTCTCTCGGGACTCGATGTAAACAAGCTCCTTGGGGAGCTTGCCCCGTGCTCACCGCGGATCCAGCGACGACTGACAAAATCGTCTTTTCTCTCATGCCTCAAATAAACCGAACAACACCTCAAGCGCTAAAGGAGGGCGCATTGCTATGCGAGCTGGAGAAACGTAGGCGTAGGTCCAAGTCCTTTCCCAGAAGGAGAAGTATGACAGCTGTCTCGGCTTGGGGCTGTCAGACCAAGACAACTCCGACGTCGTTGAATTCTTGAAGTCGTTGCCTCAACTGAAAAGAGACAAGGAATAAGGCGTAGCAAAAACAAACTGGAGTGAGGCTGCCAAATCAAGTTATTCAAGACCGTTGCGGTGAAGTGATGCCAGCGCAGTCCGGCTCTCGAGAAGAGATTCCTGGACTGCGGCAGGCAGGCAAACTTATGGTCCCTGCGCCGGCAACTCAATACTCACTAGGTGGTCACCGTAGTTCTGCCCACCACCGATGGAAAATCTCAAATTGCCGTACTATCTTGGTGCTCGGGGAGTAGCTAGAGAACTCAGCCGCTGAACCGGCTGCGGTCGATCCACTCGGTGGGCGACTGCCCCGTCGACTGCGTAAAAATGCGACTTAATGCCGTCGAGCTCTCGTAGCCTACTGCCGGCGCAATCGACTTCAGAGGTTCTCCCCTTCGCAGCATTGTCTGTACAATGGCCATTCGCCAGGCAGTCAGGTACGCCATCGGCGTTGCTCCCACCACCTCTCGAAAATGAGCGGCAAAGCGGGCCCGAGACATGCCGGCAACGTCGGCCAGTCGACCCAGGTCCCAGGGCCGCTCCGGGTGTTCGTGCATGGCCATCAGAGCCTTCGACAGTCGTTCGTCGCTCAATCCTCGTAAGGTTCCGGATTGGACGAGTTTACGTCCCACCGCGTCGCGCAGCAGAAGTATCAGCACGTATTCCGCGAGCCGGTCCACAGCCGCTTCTCGTCCGGGCGACTCCCCGAAAGCTTCTTTAAATAACAGCTCGACTCCGTGTTCCAGACCCCCGGCCGACCTCAAGGGTATGTGCATGAAACTCGGCAGAGACTGGAGGAGTGGCTGAAGGACGCCCGCTCCAAACTCGACATGGGCGCATACGATCTGTGCGCCTTCCGCATCAGTTTGCAATCGATGTTGTATAGGGCGCGGGTAGAACAGCACGCTGGGTTCCCGAACGCGGAAAGTCTGATTATCCGGCTGCGTGACATCAATGCAGCCTTCGCGCAAAAGGTGGAGGTGGCCGGCAGTCTCCGAGTCATGATCACTCGAAATCCCGCAAAGCCTGCCACAAAAAAAGACCTGCGCCGAAAGAGGAAAGTGGCGGAAAACTGCCGCAAGAGGGTCCATTCAGATCAATAGGCTACAACCCGCTGCCCGCGATCGCAATTTAGGTCGATGAGACGTGCCGCTATCCGAATGAGACTCCCAGTATAGTTCGATCGCCAGTCTGGAGTATCCAATTGGGTGTGTGGCCGGAAAGGCCGCCGCAAGACGGGAGACAAATCCATGACAACGCAATTAATTTCTGACGCAAGTGTCACCGAGAAAATGATGAACGAGCGTGTCGGCACGCAAAACACCGTCGTTAACCGCATTCTAACAATTGCATCCAGCCTCGATCGCGTGGGCATGGGTCTGTAACGCGTGGGACTTGTGATCGTCCTGCTTTGGATCGGTGGCCT
>JBPYDQ010001179.1:0-3517 GCA_051986135.1 Terriglobales bacterium
TCCACGCGGACCCGCTCTATCACCAATTCTTCGTGCATAACCGGAACATCAATGCTTTGCTTCTCGGCGATTACTTCCTTGCGGAGACGCACTTCTCCTCGTTGCACTCTCTCCTTGCGGACCTGCAGTGTTTCACTGATCAACTGGATATCCCGCTCACCTTCAGTGGTTGGGCGTGGCACTACGCTGAACCCGGTTTGCCCAGCGCCAAAGTCGGCCCCCGCCCTCTCCAGGATGGATCTTGCCTGCAGTGCACGCTCGCCGAAGGCTCGCACACTCACGAGGATGTCGCCTCTGGCAATGGCCGAATCAAAGTACTTGGCCTGCGGTTCAGACATACCCGAAGACGGCAGCGACTCTCTCACAGTTGCGGTACTTTCCGGCTGGACCTTGCGGTTCAGAGCTCTGCCAATTCTGTCCCAGAAGGGGGACTGCTGGCCAGCGCTGCCGCGGCCCGCGGCAGCGATGCCGATTTCGGTCTCAGAAAATCCTTCGCGCTTCAAGTCTTGCAGAGCTCTTTCTGTGCGGGACTCATCGCGGAACAAGCCGACGACAGAACTTAACCCGGTGGTTCGATTTGGAGAATTCGGATTTGTTGACATAGGAGTGTCCTCCTTTGCGCTTATGTGCGCGGATTGCGACCACGTTTCAACTAGTTTCTCAATTTCCGTTTGCTCAGTGCGTGTGGGCCCTGTTCTGCCCAAATCTTCTACTTTGACGTAACCGTAAGTTCCAAGCGGCGATTCTTTGCTCGGCCTTCTTCGGTATCATTCGGGGCCACAGGGTGGTCTTCGCCCATTCCCACGGCAGCCATCCGGTCGGCACTGACCCCTTGAGCGACCAACATGCCCTTTACGGCATTAGCCCGATCGAGAGACAGTCGCCTGTTTGCTCCTGGGTCGCCAGTGTTGTCCGTGTATCCGGCAAGTTGCACCCTGGCATTTGGATAGGCCTTCAAGATGGAGGCCAGGCTATTCAAAGTTGAGGTGGACTCTGGCGTGAGGTCGGTTGTTGCTGATTGGAAATTCAGGTGGTCAAAAACAAACGTTTTAGGAGCCGCCTCGCCGCTCCCCAGGAACGTGGCGAGATTATAGTTCATAGAGCCGGTCGGAACTGAAATATGGGCCCCGCCAGGAAGAGCAAGGCTCGACAGAGCGCCTTGTGCGGCGTTGCCAATAGCATGGCCAACATTCGCTGACTGCTGAGTGGCGATTTCGGCCGCGCGCCGCGCGTTTCTTCCCCTCAGGAGCGAGAACAAGATCAGTCCCAGCGCGATGAGCAACAATATGGGGAGCCACCTTCCGGTGCCCCCTGTTCGCTCTCTCTCAGTGGTGACGTAGCGAGCTGCTGGAGCGTACTCCTTCCTTTCGGCTTGTGGATTTACGTCCTTCTGAGCCTGCGGATATGCCTGCCTTTCAGCGACAACATTGCTTCTGGCCGCGGGTGGGACCAGAGTAGGACCAGCAGCATCCAGAACATGCGACAATCCGGCGGGCGAGGCAGCGGCAATTTCGTCCTTTTGCTCGGATAGCAGGTTGGAAAGTCCTAGCGGGTTAAGGCCCTGCGAAGCGACGTTACGACTAACCACCCCCATTACCATGGGCGCAGCCAAACTCATTAACCGGCTCGCCGAATTTGCGCTCACCCCACTTGATGTCGCCACAACCTCGGACACGGCGGCAGATTTACTTCCGAAAATCCGGCCCAAGAGCTGCTGCCCAAGTCCCTGCATTTTCGAGGTGGTATTTCCGCCAGAGAACAAGGCAGCGGGATTGCTTACTGCGGCTTCGTATCCCCCTTCACGCACCATGTTGGCCAGACCCGTCACACCCTCTGACGAAGACGTCATTCTCGTCATCCCACCCAAGATGCTGGGCACCGCGCTGAACAACGCCTGTCGTGTTGCTGATTCAGGTTCTCCGACGGTGGAACTAGCCTGATGGACTACGTCAGAAGTTAGATTATTTTTGATTGCCTCTAAAAGACTCTCCGGCCGGAGAAATTGAGAAACCGCCATGACACGCCCCCCCCATTTTTGATCCTTTCTAAACAGAGTTCCCGACTAGAAAAAATGAGCGCATTTACCACCTCAAGACGCATGACATTCTTGAGGTCGCGCTGACTTTCATGTCGGTGGCTCCCAAAGCCGCAATATAGAGGCACTACTATGACCTGACAACTGGCAGAAGTATCGTACAAAGTGTTTACCTATTCCATTTTCGCCACCGTCACATCTGACAGTAGGCGGGCGCATCCATTCGTGGTAGTTGGGTTGTGGACGTTTTTATGATCGAGCCACGAAACCGCAACGACATTAAGGAAGCCAGAGCAGCACTCTCTTTCGCCACGGATGCTTACGTTTGGTCAGAGATTCTCTATCTGGACTCGGCAACGGATTACCGCGAGTACATTTCCGCCCCAGCAAAGAGTTCATCTAGGGACGAGATGACAATTCAGGACGACGAGTCCTGCTGGCCGTCATCGACCCAGTGGCGGTCCATTGCGAAAAGTGCCTTTGGCTGGCTTCTTGGAATTTTCGACTGTCGAGCGCAATCTGAAAAGCCGCTCGACTGAGGGGCTGCGAGTGGCCGATTTTTCGGTACACTCGGCAAAACGGCGGCGTACCCGGGGTAGGTCGCCCAGCCTGCTTGCCAGCCCGCCGGACATGCTGCTCGGTATAAGGTGGCTTGGCAATTGAGCTACGACTGGTCTGACCGGGGGTGAAAGCCCATACTGCACTTGTTTCAGGCACCGCCGAGCTTAAAGAGCCGAATTTCTATCCAAAGGATGGGGAGTACCTCTCCACGAACACAAATTTCTTGACAAGTGTCTCTGCGCTGGGTTGGCATCGATCTCGACTAAGACTCACCCGGGTCGGAGAAGCTTTTCGCCAGGCAGGGTGAGTGCCGGGCAGCACTCGAACCGTGAATCCTCCTCATCGTGCTTTTCACAGGCCTCTGCCTCGCCTTTCCGCAAAACCCAGTTCGCCTGATGTCTTACCGGCGAAATTAGGGATGGGTCTGACGCAGCCCGCGGCTCATGTCCTCAGGTATACTTAGTCGTTTTACGGCTCCCCAAAGCACAACTCCTACGCGAGGTCCCGCGAGAAAGGTCTGCTTTATGGCTTCCCCCGCAGTCGATTACGCGCGGCAAAATCAGCAGCGATTCTTAAGCGAACTCAAGGATCTGCTCCGCATTCCGAGCGTGAGCACCCTTGAAGAGCATAAGTCCGACGTACGAAAAGCCGCCGACTTCGTGGCCAGTGAGCTCCGCCGCGTCGGCATGCAACACGTGGAAGTAATCCAGACGGGAGGGCACCCGTTGGTGTACGCCGACTGGTTGAATGCGCCCGGCAAGCCAACCGCACTGTGCTACGCCCATTACGATGTACAGCCACCTGATCCCATGGACGAATGGATCACCCCTCCGTTCGAGCCCACCGAGCGCAACAACAACATCTACGCCCGTGGCGCCGTGGACGACAAAGGCCAACTCTGGATGGAGATCAAGGCCATCG
>JBPYDQ010001180.1:0-3793 GCA_051986135.1 Terriglobales bacterium
GCTTTAATGCCACGAATCTGGTCTATCGCAAGGAGCAGATGCTGGCGCCGATACCAGCCCATTTGGGAGCAAACGCCGTTTTCAATCAGGCTGAGGTAATCGCTGGGGCGCCAGCTGAAACGGCCCCCGGAGAGTAGCCTTCTTTAGTCCACGTCAAGGTCAGAGCCGGTCCCCCGGGCCGGCTTTTGCTTTAGATAGTCATTCGGCCCGCCGATTTCATCGGGGGTCAGCACGAATCCGGGGCCGAAAAATCAATAAAGCAGGAATAATCCGATTTCCTCCAGACCGTTGCCGAACGCGTCTTCATTTATGACGGTGCTATGGGTACCAATATCCAGAAACGCTGTTGTTGGTGTATTCGCCGCTATGGAGAAGGCGAAAAAGCGTCTGCCGGTCACAGTTCAAGTAACCGTTCAAGAATCGGGGACAATGCTGCTGGGCACTGAAATAGGCGCCGCCGGCGCCGATCTTGGTGGATTCCACGGAAGCCGACGTGGTGGAGGAAGCGCTCAAGCGCATTCCCGGCAAGGCCATCGTCAATTCGATCAACTTGGAAGATGGCGAGAAACGTACCTCCAAGGTCTTGCCCACGGCCAAGCGCTTCGCCGCCGCTGTGATTGCCTTAACCATCGATGAAGACGGAATGGCACTCACTGCCGACAAAAAGGTGGCTATCGCCAAGCGCATCTACCAACTGGCGACTGCCAAGTATGGGATCCGCCCGGTCGACTTGATCTTTGATGCTTTGACCTTGCCGATCTCGACTGGTCAAGACGAGTATCGCACCGCAGGAATCGAGACTCTTCAGGCCATCCGCCGGATCTCAAGAACTACCGGACGTGAAAACCATTCTGGGCGTGAGCAACATCTCCTTTGGCCTGGACGTCTATCCGCGCCGCATGCTCAACAGCGTTTTCATGCACGAGGCGGTTGATCATGGCTTAGATATGGCCATAGTTAACTACACCAAAATATATCCTTTATGTAAGATTCCTCAAGAAGAAGTTGATCTTGCACGCAAGCTGATCTTCCGCGACATGTCCGAGGGCGATCCGCTGCAGCGCTATATGCAGCACTTCGCTGGCTTGAAGGGCCAGCCGCAGGCTTCGACGACAGCGCATGTCGATACCCTCTCGGTCGAAGACAAATTGAAGTTTGCCATTATCAATGGTGAGAAGGCCGTCGGCGAGGGCGCACAGAAGCTCCGCCTTGAAGAATTACTTGAGGAGGCGTTAAAGCAGTACACTTCGCTCCACCTGATCAACACGATTCTGTTGGATGCGATGCGCACCGTGGGTGACCTGTTTGGCGCGCGCAATATGCAGTTGCCTTCAGTGCTCGATTCGGCGGGCGTGATGAAACAGTCGGGCGCCTATCTTGAGCCGAAGATGGAGAAGAAGTCCGGCGCACGGAAGGGAACTATCGTGCTTGCGACCGTCAAGGGTGACGTGCATGACATCGGCAAGAACTTGGTGGACATCATTCTGAGCAACAACGGGTACCGCGTGGTTAACCTTGGCATCAAGCAACCGGCGGACAACATCATCAGAGCCGCCCAGGAACACGACGCAAATGCGATCGGCCTCAGCGGATTGCTGGTTAAATCGACGCTGGAGATGAAATATGTATTGCAGGATCTGCAGCGGCAGCAGCTCCAGTATCCGGTCATCTGCGGTGGGGCTGCTCTGACTCGCAAATACGTCGAAGACGATCTGCGGCGGGAGTATAGGGAAGGCCTGTTCTATGCCGACGATGCGTTCGCCGGGCTGCATATCATGGAGGATCTGTGACCACTTCCGACGGACAGCGGCAATTGCGGCTCGAAGAAGGAAAGACGGTCAAGGAATACGCCAAGGCTGCCTTAGTTGATGAAGAAGTCGGGCTTGTCGAGCGCAGTCCAGTCGTGGGTAATGCCCCCAATATTCCCGTTCCGCCCTTCTGGGGCGTGAGTGTGCGCAAGGACCACGACCTGCGCGAGATTTTCGAGTACATCAATGACACCGCCCTTTTTAAGAACCAATGGCAGCTGAAGACCGCTTCGCAGGAAGACTATTTGTGCCTGATTGAGCAGAAATTTCGTCCTCTTAAGAAGCAATTAGCCCAAGTTCGTCAGTAAACCTGCCAAGTTTTCGACTTTGGTTCCGATTTTTGTAAGCAAAGTTGTTTCGTTTCAGTGAAAGCGAGTCGAAAAACCGCGGAAAAGCTGATGTAGTGCAGACCAAGCGCCTTGTGCCGCGCCGTTGTCTGCTGTCATGATCGGCGCGAGATGTTCCTTCGCCAACACGGGCGCATTCGAAACGGCAGCGAGCACAGCTACTGGTCGTTGGTGGAAACCGTGCGTACGCCCGATGGTCCGCGCCAGCGCACGCTGTGCTACCTGGGGGAGCTGAACGGCTCAGCGCATGCCCGCTGGCAGAAGACGATAGAGGTCTTTAACCAACAGGGCGAGACTACGCAGCTGAAGTTGTTTCCGAGTGAAGTAGAAGTTCCCGATGATGCTCATGTCGTACGCGTCCTGGTGAAGAAGGTGCGAGTGGAGCGCACGCGCAAATTCGGCGATTGCTATGTGGGATGGGAGCTGTGGAAGCGGCTGCAGCTGGACAACTTTTTTGCCCAGCACATGGATGGTGACCAGGCGGAGGTGCCTTGGTCGCGGGTGACTGCAGTACTGGCTATCAACCGTTTGTGCGATCCGGGCAGCGAACTGGCGGTGGAGCAACACTGGTATCCATCCACCGGGTTAGAAGACCTGCTGCATATCGGGGAAGGAAAGATCAACGATACCCGACTGTATCGCTGCCTGGACCGCTTGTTGCCGCTGAAAACGAAACTAGAGCAGCATTTGAAAGGGCGCTACGGGGAGCTGTTTCAAGCGCAGTTCGACGTCTTGTTGTATGACCTGACCAGTACGTACGTGGAAGGAGAAGCGACGGGCAATGCCATGATGCGGCGCGGCTACTCGCGCGATCATCGTCCCGATTGCGAGCAGCTAGTCCTAGCTGTCATCGTAAACGGCGAAGGTTTTCCCTTGAGCTACGAGGTGTTCGATGGGAACCGGGCGGATGTTACCACCCTGGAAGTGATTCTGCGTACGGTGGAGCGCAAGTACGGGAAAGCGCGCCGGGTTTGGATCTTCGATCGTGGAGTGGTCAGTGAAGCGAACCTGGCAGCGGTACGCAGGCATGGTGGACAGTATCTGGTGGGTACAGCGCGCCGCAAACTGAAACAGTTCGAGGCGGAGTTGTGGAAAGATGATTTTGAAAAGATTCGGCCGGACGTGGAGGTCAAGCAGATCCCCATTCCTGGCGGGGAGGAAACCTACATTCTGTGTCGCACAACGGGGCGGAAGGAAAAGGAGAAGGCCATTCGCAGCCGTTTTGTGAGCAAGATCGAACGAGCTCTGCGTGGACTGGAGAAACGGATCGCGGAAGGCAGGCTGAAAAATCGCTTCAAGATGGAGCGTAATCTGGGACGCATCCAGGCCTGCCATCCCCAGGTGGCGGATCTCTATGAGATGAAAATCGAGGAAAACCAGCAAGGCATACGCCTGCTGTGGCGACAAAAACCGGAACAACAGCAATGGCGCGAGGCCCGCGAAGGCGCCTATTTATTACGCACCAATCTGCAGGCGGATTCTCCAGCGGAGCTTTGGAAAAAATACATTCAGCTGACGGAAGTAGAAGCCGCATTTCGTACACTCAAGAGCGAACTGGCCATTCGACCGCTCTTTCATCAACTGGAAAAACGAGTCAAAGCGCATGTACTCGTGGCCTTCCTCGGCTATGCCTTGCTG
>JBPYDQ010001181.1:0-4980 GCA_051986135.1 Terriglobales bacterium
ACGATTCAGTCCGTTATTGAGCCTCAAACAATTCTTACTGTACGCCAATCAGTTTCGACAGATTGCTGAGGCTTCAGGCGCCGCGGCCGGCACTGCGGCCCTTTCAATTCGCTCGGACAGCTCGCGTTCTGCGCGATCGGACACACGAGCAAGATCATCTCTGGCATCTCTGCTACGAAAAACCGGCGACCGTCGCGGTGTACCAGTGCGGGAAACTGGGATGCCGAGCCGGTTCCCGCTCAATTCACAGGGTGTCCATCCACCGCCGAATCGAAACGCTTGAGTCGGGCTCGCCGCAGCGCCGTCACCTCGGCCAGGAAGGCCCGAACTCTCCCCTCATGCCCTTTGCTGACCAACCCACGTGCTGATGGGTGGCCAGCCACTGCTGTATCTCGGCTACCGGGAAAACCCGGCACTAAGCCTTTGCAACACGCTTGACGTTGCCGATCGCCAAAACAGATACTGTTGTATTAAAATGGAGGGTTGAACTGCTGGCCCTTCCGCATATACCGGTCACCAGCGCGGTGTCAAAGCGTTCTTCATCTGCATCGACATTCAACGAGTGCCGTGACTCAAAGGAAGGAGGCAGAGTTGCTTAAGAGAAGGGGCTCAAAGTGAAAGGGTCCGGCCGAAGTGTGCGGTTGTAGACTATTCATGTGCACCCCAACCTACGCGGCGACCAGGATGAAAGGGATAAAGAAAGTCAACACCTTTACAGGGCAGATATTACTGCTGGGGCGACAAATGCTTTTTTGGATCAGGGCTACTCAAAATACTCACAATACTCAAAACCCAGCCGTCGGGCGGCAAGGTTGCACGTGCGGCCGCGGTGAGTCCGCTGATTGAAGCCAGCAATGTCTACCTGCCGCATCCGCATTACGCTCCGTGGGTGAACGACTTCATCGAGGAATGCGCCGCCTTTCCCAACGGCGCCCATGATGACCAGGTAGACGCGATGACTCAGGCACTGCTGCGATGGAACATGGTGCCGACCGAACCAGTGGTTTATTGTCAGGAGATCTACCAGATCAGCCCGATTTGAGCCCGGACCTCTCTGGGGCTGGGAAGCAGGGTACGCGCTGATTCTCGTCCGGAGAAGAGTTTCCGATATGCGCCGTTCACGCTGCCGGATGCGGTTTTGGAGCCATCCCCGACGCACGAATCCTGTTGGCACTCCCTACCTATGTGGAAAGGGCATTCCGAAGTGTTTTTGCGAGATCCACGAATTGAAACGGCTTTCGAATGAATCCGCGGATTTGTGACGCGCTCATAAGTGGGGTCAGCATCTCCTCGCTATAGGCGCTAGTCAGAACCACTCTAATGTCAGCCCGGACATTAGCGCCTTCAGCCACGACCTCCCTGCTAGAAGCCCCGGGGATCGTCATGTCTAGCAGGATCACATCGATCTTGCCCCTGTTCGCCCGCAGAAGATTGATTGCCACCGATCCATCGGCAGCTTCTAGTACCTCGAAGCCCCTCTGGCGCAACATCTTGGCGACCGCTGTTCGCAGTGGGTCTTCATCTTCCACAACCAACACGACGGCATCCGGAAGTGGACCGGCCGACTCCTCGTTGGCGGACATGGGGCAGTTGGTTGGCGTACCGGTGGTTTCAGCACATGGCAGCAAGACCCGAAACGTAGAGCCTTTGCCTGGTTCGCTCGTAAGACGGATCTCCCCGCCAAGACTCCGCACAATCCCCGAGACCACAGCCAGCCCAAGGCCGTGGCCCGCTGATTTCGTGGTGAAGAACGGGTCGAATACTCTGCGCTGCGTTTCCGGCGACATGCCGCTGCCAGTGTCGGACACCTCCAGTGTGAGGTAATCGCCCGCAGGCAGCGATTCCGAGACCGCCGATTCCCCCCTCAGCGTTGCCCGCCTTGTGATCACGCGGATCACTCCATCTCGATCTCCTACCGCGTCCGAGGCGTTCGTGATCAGGTTCATGACAATCTGCCGAAGTTGTGCTGGATTAGCACGGATTGCCGGAAGCTCCGGAGCTAGATCGGCTCTCATCACCGCGTGTTTCGACACCGAAACCTTGAGTAATGCGAGCATCTGCTCCACGATCTTCGAAAGATCGACCCATCCAATAGCCTCACTTTCCTTTCCGGCGTAGATCATCAGCTGACGAACGATTTCCGAGCCGCGAATCGCCGCCTCACGGATCGCCTTCAGCTCCTCTTTACAAGACGAACCCGCATCCAACTCCGTCAGCGCCAGCTCCGATTGAGTCAGCACCCCGCCGAGAAGGTTGTTGAAATCGTGAGCAATACCGCCCGCCAGCGTTCCCAAGCTCTCCAGCTTCTGCCGGGCCAGCGCCTCCTCCTGAGTGCGCTTGACTTCGGTGATGTTCTCGATCATGGCAAGCCCGTAGAGGGGCTCGCCGTCGTGATCAAGGATAATGGACGCAGTCAGGTTGATCCAAATGGTTTCACCGTTCTTCTTCATATACCGCTTTTGCATGCGGTAGGAGGCTATCTCGCGCCTGAAAAGCCGTTTTGCAAGCTCCACATCGTCTCCCAGGTCATCGGGATGCGTAATATCGGTAAAGGACATCTGGAGGAGTACTTCCTCCGAGTAACCGACCATTTTGCAAAGGGCACTATTGACCTTCACGAAGCGGTAGTCCCTTCCCACAAGGGCAAGACCGAGAGGTCCCTCTTCGAATATTCGACGGAAACGCTCTTCGCTCTCACGGAGAGCCTGCTCCACCCGCTTGTGCTCGGTGATGTCGCTGATCACGACGCTCCAGCCGGGTGCGCCGCCCTCGTCCACTCCAAGGGCCACATCGAGCCGCGCCCAGAAAGGCTCGGCATCGTTCTTCGTCATACGGAGCTCGCGGCTTTGTGGCCGACCGGTTATCGAGAGATTCCTGACGAGGAAGTAGAAGATGTCTTCGTCGCCCTTGAAAATGAAACGGGAGAGCCGCTGCCCGGCCAGCGCGCTCCGGACTACGCCGAATAGCGTGGCGGCGGTCAGGTTGGCCTCCAGGATCAACCCCTCTCTGGAAATCGTGCAGTAGCCCACCGGTGCCAGGTCATAGAGGTCGAAATAGCGTGCCCGGGAGACTGCCAGTCGCTCCCGCGCCGAGCCCAGCGCCTCGTTATGCATCTCCAGCTCGATCTGACGCATCCGCAGTTCCTGAAGCATGCGGCGCGCCTCCGCGGGCCACTGCGTATCGATCTCGGGGTTCAACGCCTGGGCCTTTTGCTCCGCCTGGCAGCGCAGATGCGCCAAGTCCGGTGGGAGGGGCACATCCGGCGGATGGCCCAGCGGGTTCTTGCGATCGTCCTTGCTCACGGCGCCTCCTGCTTCGAACTAGTCCTCCTACGTCATGCGAGGCCTTCTTGTGCGGCTCCTCCACTTTCTTGTGGATGGTGACATCCTGAGCGGTGCCAAAACACTCCACGATCTCGCCATCGGCAGTAGGCGCGATCGCCTGGCTAGCCAAGCTGAAGTTGGAGCTACCAGCGCAGCGCGTCATCCCACCTCTTCCCGCCATTAAGTTAAACGGCCGCCAGGGGCGGGTGCCAATTCGCTCAGTTCATGACGCCCGTTTAAGGAAAAACAATTATACTCGTTTTCGTTTAAAACAAAAACGGACAAATGTGCTCGTGCACACCTATGACGTGACGCGCCGAGGTTACCCGATGGCGAAGGGCCAAGCGATTAGCGTCTGGAAACACTGGCGCCGATTGTCGGAATCTTATTCACTTTGCGTTTGGGCTGCCGTAAGCGGTTCTTACCGCCCCACCACGTGGCGTAAGAAGCGCAAGGACAATCGCCACCACAAATAAGGGCAGCACGTCACCCCAGAGGTGTCCCATATATTGAGTATTAGCCAGAAACGCCTAGTGTGGATACCACATACGAAGTCTATTCGGTTACCGAAATATTGCCGTTCTTATGAAATCAACTCCAGGGCGATAGCTTGCCCGCTGGCCTGCGCTTCTCCTGCTCCTTCTTGCGCTCCGGCTCGCGGATCATCACCGCCGCCGCGCGGAACGCATCTGAAAGGTAAAGGCTGGCGAAAGGGGCCGCGGCGTCATGTGTGTTCCGCTCGCGTTGTTTTATGGATTATTATTACTACCGTTACTCCCATAGCTTTGGTCGCCTTGACCCGCAAGTGCACTTCGCGTAGGCTGGTCACAGTCCGCACAAACTTGGACTGATAATCCCCCTCGGCTAGATGCCGAGAGCTGAATCGTAGAGGAGTCTGCTAGATTCAGGAATCCGGCCTCCACACCGCCGGTGCGTTGGAAGGACTAGCAACAAGGAGTTGCTAGTGTGCTTCAACGACCCGGTTTCCTTTCCTGCTCAACACACAGCATCTCCTTTGCAAAATTCACGCAGAGGAGCTTAAAAATTATGCCACTGATCGCATTTCTGGAACCGGTCTTTCGAGACTCAGAGGACTCCTGGGCTGCAGCCACTCTTGCGCGTTGGCTGCCGGGAATTCTACACATAACAGTACCGGTTTTGAGCGGAATTATCGGCATCTCGTCAACCTCTTCGCCAGAAGCGCTCCGGGCAGTCACCCAAAAAAGGCGAGCGGCACCCCAACCCATCCCTGCGCACCTTATGGCTCGCCATGTTCCCAATGTAAATGCGCCAGCAGAGCATAGTTGGTAGGTCTGCACTTCTGGCTTAAGCGGTCCAATTCTTGAGTAGTCACCTCAGAATCCGCCACCCTGTACTCTTGGGATGTTCAGCACAGCATTCGTAAAGAGCTTGACCTCGCGCCTATTTGCAGCAAGCAAAACGTCGCACGTTTTGCATGACATCGACGTGGGTTAGCTCGCAGACAGATTTCCACACGCATGCTCTTTTGGTGCCGTCGCCCACGGAACAAACCAACAATTCAAGTGCGAATCGTTCAAAGGAGGGAATGCGGGAGAATCCTACACTAGAATGAGGGGATTTCACCCCAGCAGCTCCCCCGCACTTGTGCGAGCGCAAAGAGACATACGGCGAACAG
>JBPYDQ010001182.1:0-7234 GCA_051986135.1 Terriglobales bacterium
TATCGATCCGGGTAAAGAAGTCCAGAAAATTTTGGGTGATCGTGGCCGGCAAGGTGCGGGCTACTTCGCTGATCTTTCTGGCAAATCCCAAATCGTGGCCGACCCCCTCGACGACCACAAGTTCCGTCTTGGCTGGAATCAATCTGCGGGCGGCCTCGATCTCATCAATCGATCCAAATGGATCTCGGGTCCCCTGAACAAACAGAGTGGGGACCTGCAGCCGGGGCAAGTGCTCCGTGCGCAGCCTAGTCGGATCCCCCGGCGGATGCAGCGGATAAGAAAACAGCAGTAATCCCGCCACCAGATCCCGATTATCGCTAGCCACCATTGAGCCCTGCCGTCCGCCGTAGGACTGGCCGCCGAGGTGGATAGTACCTGAAAACTGCTTCTTCATTGCCTGAATCGCACGAATCAGCCCCGCGCGATCGCGCGCCGCATCTCCCGGACGCGGCGGCCCGAAGGAACGCAGTTGGCGGAAGGGCAGGTCACACCGAAGCACTCCAATACCGGCATCGGCAAATGCTCCGGCTAGAGCGACCAGCAAGGGAGCATTGGCGTTTGACCCAGCGCCATGGGTCACGACCAGAGCGCGGTCCGTCGCCTGAGAAGGAAGATCGAGGAACCCGCGTACTGGCGGGTCAGAGGCTCGATCCACGAACGGCTCTCGCTTCCAAGCCATCACCACTCCCCGAAGATCCTTCCAGCCGGCAAGCGCAGCTGCCGAATGTGAAATCGTCTCTGAAATTTTCCCTGGATGCGCCGACTTCGGACGCCGCCGGAGGCTCTTGCGCAACCGCTTACAGGGGCACTTCTTCCAGAGCCTCATAAACTCTGATGATCGTGATCTGGTCAGCCAATCGCGCCCAGCAGCGTAGTGCCCCAGGGTCTTCTTGCGCTTCGCGGCGCGCCGCCGCCGACCTCCAGTACCGGACCAGGATGTAGCGCTTCGTAGCCTTCTCGCAATAAAGCAAGTCGCGGCTGAACTCTTTCTCGGAGAGCACTCGGGCAAGTTCGCGCAGCGTTAGAAGCGCGTCTTGATCTTTGCCCTCCGCAGGCTCGAACACAGCAACAGAGAGTATTTCTTGCGACATAATTAGCGATAGCGTGTGTCTTTACTCGATGGTCGTTGGCTGCTCTCCCGACAACTGGGGGTAAAAGCGATTGTCCAGCGACTAACCACGGTTCCTCTTTTTGCGCCGCGCCCGAGTCCCCGACCGATTGTCTCGAACCACGTCGAGTCGCATCAAATTGGTCGACCCGGAAGCCAAGCGGGTTCAGCGACAACGCCGACCACATCGCCGACCTGGATCTTAGCGCGGCTAAGCAACTCGCCTTCGGCAATGTCGACCAGTTGCCCGGCCGACCTAGCCTGAGGGTGCCAGACGGGTCGGATGCCCCAGAGCAGGTTCATGCGATTCGACACTGGCTGTGACTCGGTGAAAGCAGAAGTTTCGGAGTTGGCCGGGTACTTGGAAATCTCCCCGGCCGTGTCGCCGCTTTCTGTGAAAACAGCAATGGCAGCCATGTCGAGATCTTCGGTGGCGTGGGCGATGGATTCGGAAATCGTCTCCGCAATCGACGACCGCCGGTGACTCGGGCGACGACGAGTGTCGGCCGGCTCGACATTACGTTCCGCCTCGACAATGATGCGGCTCATAATCGTCACCCGTTCGCGCCGATATTCTCCGGTAGCAGTTTCCTCTGAGACCATCACGGCATCGCTACCGTCGAAGAATCGATTGGCCACGTCGCTCGCCTCAGCACGCGTAGAACGCGGGTTTTCGATCATCGATTCGACGATCTGCGTGGCCGTGATCACTGGCTTCGGAAACTCGGCTGCCCGGCGAATCACCAGCTTCTGAATGACCGGAACCCGTTCGGGTGACAGTTCTACTCCTAAATCGCCGCAAGCCACCATCACCTCTTCGGAGTTGCGGGCGGAAGCAATCGTGCAAATGATCTTAGCGCGCCGGGGCTCGGCTTGAAGCGCTCCTTCCCACGCCCGATCGACGACCGTCGTAGCCTCGGCTCTGGCACTTCCAGCTGAGACGAGATCGAACCTGGTATCAGGCATTAGATTTTGAGAGGAAACTGTGGCCCCCAACTCTGCTAGCTCACAGCAGCTCGGCTTTCACCTGCGGCAACCAGCTCCCGCCCCAGCGTGGATCGGGGAAAGAGCATGGCATTGAACTCGGCTCCCACCAGAATAATCAGCGAGATTATGTACATCCAGACCAGCAAGGCGATGCCGGCGCCGAGCGAACCATAGATAATGCTGTAATCCGCGTAGCGGTTCAAATACCAGCCAAACAGCACAGTCGCCCCGAACCACATCACCGTGGCCAGCACGGCCCCAGGGATGACGCTATGCCAGGGCTGCGTGCGCGGAACCGCATTGTGGTAAATGAGCGCAATCACCGCAATGCTGGTGAGAATTGCGATGACCCAGCGCAGGCCCATCCACATCAGCAGGACGTAAAAACCCAGCTCCCGGTCGAGCAGAAACAGAATGCGCGTTTCGATCCGGCTCCCGAATGCCACGAGAATGGTGGAGAAAGTCATGGGAATTCCGGCCAGTATCACCAGGGAAAAGGCGATGAGGCGCTCTTTGACCAAGCCCCAGGTTTTCGGGAGTTGATAGGCATTGCGGAATCCTTCCATCCAGGAAATCATGACGCCGGAAGCGGTCCAGACCGTCAGTAGAGAGGTCGTGAACAACAGACCGACCGGCCTCTGGGTGGTTCCTTTCAGGTAGGCAAGCGCGGTGGCGCTTCCGGCGGGAAGGATTTTTCCCAGCGCGTACCCGATTTCACGCAGATAAACGCTGGTTCTGCGCGAAGTGGCTAGACTCGAACCGACTACCAGCAGCGCAGGGAAGAAGGTAAGAATCGATGAATAGGCCGCCGCTTTGGCTACCGCGAAGGCATCGTGCTGGAACGCACGCCATATTGCCAGCCGAAGAAGCTGCAAGAAGCGCAGCATATGGGCATCTAGAGTATGGCTGCGCATCTCCTCCTGCAACTGAGAATTGAAAATCGGAAGTTCCAAATCCTTGGGATTGGCGTGCATAGGAACCAGCAAAGCAACCGCCGGTCTGACCTGGGCGGTCCTACCCGCGTCTCTCGACTACAAACTTGGACCGGATGGCGCGGGCATGAGTATGTCCGCGCCACCCGAGTAAGTGACTACTCGGCCGTGAGTTCTTCCGCTTCGCCTTCGCGGCGCATCAGTTCCAGGGCCCGCTCGGCTTCCTCATAAGCCTGCGAGACTTCCTCCTGCACCTTGGCCGCGGCCTCTTCCATCTCGGGCGAGAGGCGCACGTTGCGGTAGTACTCCATGCCGGTTCCGGCTGGAATCAAACGGCCGACGATCACGTTCTCCTTCAGGCCGCGCAGGTGGTCCACCGCTCCCTGGATAGAAGCTTCGGTCAGCACCCTGGTGGTCTCCTGGAATGAGGCGGCCGAGATGAACGACTCGGTCGACAGCGACGCCTTGGTGATGCCTAGAAGAAGCGGGCGACCGGTAGCGGGCTTTCCACCCTGCGCGATCACGCGCTCGTTCTCCTCGCGGAAGCGGAATTTGTCCACCTGCTGCTCGAGAAGAAACTGGGTGTCGCCTACGTCTTCGACTTTCACCCAACGCATCATCTGGCGAACGATCACCTCGATGTGCTTGTCACTGATGTTAACACCCTGCAGGCGATAGACTTCCTGGATTTCGTTCACCAAGTAAGCCTGAAGCTCCTTTTCGCCGAGCACCGCCAGAATGTCGTGCGGGTTGAGCGGGCCATCCATAAGCTGTTCGCCAGCCTTGATGCGCTCCCCTTCCTGCACGTTGATGTGCACGCCGCGCGGCACCTGGTATTCCTTCTCGCTAGCGTTGTCGGCCACGACATAGATCTTGCGCTGGCCCTTCGAGACCTCGCCGAACTTCACCGTGCCATCGATTTCGCTGATGACCGCGGTTTCGCGCGGCTTGCGGGCCTCGAACAATTCCACCACGCGCGGCAGACCGCCCGTGATGTCCTTGGTCTTGGTGGTCTCGCGCGGGATCTTCGCCAGCACGTCGCCCGGGTAAACGCTGTCGCCGTCTCCCACCATGAGGTGAGCCCGCGAAGGCATCAGGTAACGCTTGTTGCCCTTACCCTTGATCACGATCGCAGGCTGACGCTTCTCGTCGGGAGAATCGGCCACCACGTGACGCGACAAGCCGGTGACTTCGTCGACTTCTTCGTGCAGCGTGACCCCTTCCTGCAGGTCCTTGAACTGAACGGTTCCGCCGATTTCGGTCAGGATCGCGAAGGTGTATGGATCCCACTCAACCAGAACCTGGCCGAGCTGCACCGCATCGCCATCGTTGACCTTCACTTTGGCGCCGTACACTACCGAGTAGCGCTCGCGCTCGCGGCCCTTCTCGTCCACCACAGCGATCGAGCCGTTGCGGTTCATGACAACCAGGTCGCCGGCTTTCGACTTCACGGTCTGCAGGTTGATGAAGCGGGCCGTACCATTGGTCTTGGCATCAAGTCGCGACTGTTCGGAGACTCGCGATGCGGTACCGCCGATGTGGAAGGTACGCATTGTGAGCTGGGTTCCGGGCTCGCCGATCGACTGCGCAGCGATGACGCCGGTAGCTTCGCCGAGTTCGACCAGTCGTCCGGAAGCCAGATTGCGGCCGTAGCACATGACGCAAACGCCACGCTTCGACTCGCAGGTAAGCACCGAACGGATCTTCACTCGCTCGATACCGGCCGCCTGAATCGCCCCCGCCAACTCCTCGGTGATCTCCTGGTTGATATCGACGATGACGTTGCCGTCATAGTCCTTGATCTTCTCGAGCGACACGCGGCCAACGATGCGGTCGCGCAGCGGCTCGATGATCTCGCCCGCTTCGACGATGCCGGAGACGAAGATTCCGTCCACGGTGCCGCAGTCGTATTCGCTGATAATGACATCTTGCGCCACGTCGACCAGGCGGCGGGTGAGGTATCCGGAGTCGGCGGTCTTAAGCGCAGTGTCGGCCAGCCCTTTGCGAGCGCCGTGCGTCGAAATGAAGTACTCCAGCACGGTGAGCCCTTCGCGGAAGTTGGCCGTAATCGGCGTCTCGATGATTTCGCCCGACGGCTTGGCCATCAGACCGCGCATGCCGGACAGCTGGCGGATCTGCTGTTTCGATCCACGAGCGCCCGAGTCGGCCATGACATAAATCGGGTTGATCACGCCTTCCTTGTCGAGCTTCTGCATGTCGCCGAACATCTCGTCGGCCACCTTTTCGGTAATAGCCGACCAGATTTCGATGACCTTGTTGTAGCGTTCGCCGTTGGTAATGGCGCCGTCCAGGTATTGCTGCTGGACATTGACGCCCTGCTTCTCGGCATCTTTGACCAGAGTTTTCTTGTTGTCCGGGATAACCATGTCATCGATGCCGATGGACAGGCCGGCGCGAGTTGCGTAACGGAACCCAAGCTCTTTCACCAGATCCAGCATCTTGACCGTGGTCTCAAGGCCGAAGCGCAGGTAGCAGTAATTTACCAGCTGGCCGATGCCCTTTTTCTTGAGCAGGCCATTGATGTACGGCATGCCGTCGGGCAATTGCTCATTGAGAACGGCGCGGCCGACGGTGGTGTTGATATATCCACGCTCGACGTGAGTCGGCTCAGTGTGCAGCACGTCCTGATCGTCGTAGGCGCTGGTCAGGTCGATGACCTCACCTGAGTAGCGCAGGCGGATGGGCGTAAGCGTTTCCACCTCGCCGGCTTCCCGCGCCAATAGCGCTTCTTCGATATTGGCGAACGCGCGGCCCTCGCCCTTCGCACCGGGCTTGGCTTTGGTCAGGTAGTACAGGCCAAGAACCATGTCCTGGGTAGGCACGGTAATCGGCTGACCCGAGGCGGGCGAGAGGATATTGTGCGAGGACAACATCAGCACGCTGGCTTCCACCTGCGCTTCCGGCGAAAGCGGAATGTGCACCGCCATCTGGTCGCCGTCGAAGTCTGCGTTGAATGCGGTGCAGACCAGCGGGTGAATCTTGATCGCCTTGCCTTCCACCAGCACCGGCTCAAACGCCTGAATGCCGAGACGGTGGAGGGTCGGAGCGCGGTTCAGCAGAACCGGGTGGTCCTTAATCACCTCTTCGAGGATGTCCCAAACGATAGATTCCTGCTGCTCCACCATTTCTTTGGCTTGCTTAATGGTGGTGCAGTGTCCGGTCTGCTCGAGGCGGTGATAGATGAACGGCTTGAACAGCTCGAGCGCCATCTTCTTAGGCAGACCGCACTGGTGCAGCTTCAATTCCGGTCCGACGACGATGACCGAGCGGCCCGAGTAGTCCACCCGCTTGCCGAGCAGATTCTGGCGGAAGCGGCCCTGCTTGCCTTTGAGGGTATCGGAGAGCGACTTCAGCGGGCGGTTGTTGGCGCCACGCAGCACGCGTCCGCGGCGTCCGTTGTCGAACAGCGCGTCCACGGCTTCCTGCAGCATGCGCTTTTCATTGCGCACGATCACTTCGGGCGCGTGCAGGTCCATCAGCTTCTTCAACCGGTTGTTGCGGTTGATCACGCGACGATAGAGGTCGTTCAGATCGGAGGTCGCGAAACGGCCGCCATCGAGAGGAACGAGGGGGCGAAGCTCCGGCGGAATGACGGGGATCACGTCGAGAATCATCCAGTGCGGCTTGTTCCCGCTCTTGCGGAAGGCCTCAACCACTTTCAGCCGCTTGGCATACTTCAGCCGCTTCTGCAGCGAGGTCTCGGTCTTCATCTTGTCGCGCAGCTCCACCCCGAGGTTCTCGGCGTCCACGCGCTTGAGCAGTTCCTTGATGGCTTCCGCGCCCATCATGGCCTTGAAGCCGGTGGGACGGTACTGCTGGTCGAGTTCGCGGAACTTGGCTTCGTCCTTGATGACTTCGCGTTCTTTGACCGGCGCGTCGCCCGGTTCGACCACAACGTAGGCTTCGAAGTACAGAACCGACTCAAGGTCGCGCAGCGAAATATCGAGCAGGTGCCCGATACGGCTGGGCAGGCCCTTGAAGAACCACACGTGCGAGCAAGGCGATGCCAGCTCGATATGGCCCAGGCGTTCACGGCGAACCTTGGAAAGTGTGACTTCTACGCCGCACTTGTCGCAGATCACGCCGCGGTGCTTCATCCGCTTGTACTTGCCGCAGAGACATTCCCAGTCGGTGACAGGACCGAAAATGCGGGCACAGAACAATCCGTCCCGTTCCGGTTTAAAGG
>JBPYDQ010001183.1:0-3840 GCA_051986135.1 Terriglobales bacterium
GCCGATCCGTAGACCAGGTCAGCACAAACCGCCTATCCGGCTCGGTTAGACTTTTTATTTGAACAAGTCGCTCAAATCATTGGTTTGAGGATCTGCGGCAGAGCCGAGCAGTGGCCCGACTTGAAAAATTTCCTGCAACGTTTTCAGTGTGGAGCTGTGGTCGTAGTGAATGCTGTTGCTGTAGGCCTGCTTACCTCCGCCCTTGGCAAACCGGGAAAGCAAGAAAAAGCCAATGGGGCCATCACTGAATTCACCGCTGTCTTCGGCTTCATCCCATATGATGAACAACGCACCACCTGACTTGTACTCGGGGGCATTCAGAATAAGAGGCACATTCTGCTTAAGCCAGGTGTCGCCGCGCAACGTATTGTTCTTGCTTTCGAGAGCATCACAAGGAGAAATTCCCTCGTGGCCATCATGGCACACGTTTGGCGTAATGAAGTTGTACCGCGCCGAAGTCTGGTTGGCCAGATCCGTTGCCAGCTGGTAGTACGGTCTGACGTGTCGGATACATTCGGCTGATTTAGGATTCAGTCCGTGGTTGACATCGTTGAAATAGACAAAAGGGAGATGTTCAACGTCGAGGAAGTTGAAATTCAAGGGGCAAATGTCGAATACAGCGCTACCGAAGTCGGGCTCGGCATAGGCCGTCCAGGAGATTCCCGCATCCTCAAGGAGCCTCGTCAAGTGCAGGTGCGTGTTCAATTGAGGTTGACCAGGCTGGGTATCGGCTAGGACACCGAAATTGGTACCTGCTTCCAGCCACAAATAGTTGGGCTGGCTCGGGTGGTTATTCGTAGGATTAAAATATTGCTCTGCATGCGCCGCCGTATCGAGCAGCGTTCCGTTGGCATATGGCGCCAACAGACTACCTTTGATATCCGGATCACCAAAAGCCGCGCCGGCGTTGTTTCCGGTCCAGTTGTGATTTTCCATGAGGATGACCCAGACGGTCTTCACCTTGCTCATTTGTGCGTTTGCCATCACAGACATGGTGGCAAGCAAAAACAGAGGGGCTACGCCAGATATCAACACTCTCTGCACATGTTTCACAAGAAACCTCCCACAGGTTGAAAAAGCCAGACCGGACCCTCGGTCGAGGTTGCCTCGTATGTGTTACATCTGAATGAAAAGGAAATAAATTTTTGATGACTAGAGCTTGCGACCTGTGGAAACTGCTGAATTGTAACTATGGCGCTAGAAATGATGCCGCAGCGGAGAACAAATTCTTAGCAGCAACCGCCTTACATCAGATTTTCGCCGGACCCCAGCCTGTGGCGAAGATGTTTTCGGAAGGAAGCTTCAACACAGCGATGTGCCGCCACGATACCACGCCTCGCGGCGTGCCAACCACTAAGAAGCTACACGCCGAAGTCCACTACAATTACGAAGAGACCGCGACGGCTGACAAGATTATGATCGCTACCACCGATCCAAAAGCGCTTAAGGCCGTCGACAATTGTCTAAGATTTCAGACCGAGCGCCAGACGGGAGACCGCACCGAGTCACGAATGATGCCATTGAAAAGTAGAGAATCGCCAACTGATGTGTCGCTACCTGTCAAAGGCCCTAGTCTATGCTCCGGCTGCGGCCGATAGGCGCTCGACAGGGCGCTTTGCCGGAGCGAGCACGATCAGTGCCACGCCGATCACAAAGAAAGTAGCTACTCCCAACAATTCGCGGCGAGCGATGAAACTCAGCAATGCCTGCCCTCCCATGACTGTGGCGTGCGCAAAGCTCGACCACGCCGTGAAGGCGATTAGGCTGCGGTGCGCGGAGGGGTTGCGGGAAGCAAGCAGCAAAAACACGCCAAGCGTAACGTAAAGACTAAGCATCATCGCCAATGCAGGGTCTTGCTTCACCATCATTATCAACGGATAGACAGCAGCGCAAAAAAGCAATCCCACCAACACCAGCACGATCTTGAGCGCCCGTTCTCGACGCATTGTGGCCTCCTATCTTATATTCGTCATCTCTACATACTACGCTAGCGGCTGTTGCAGGTTTGCATACTCTTCGCAAGACTTCGAATGTAGATAACGCAGCTTTATCCCAGAACTGCATGTACTGTGGGCAATACCAAGGAGCGAAAAAAGTTGCTGATTTGTGCTGGGGTTAATCGGCTTCGTCGATCTAGCAACCATGACGAGACTGAGAGGAGAGTTGCACGAAGATACATGATCAAGCCGTCAACTGGTACGTCCGAGTCTGTTTTCCTCAGCCATTCTCGCCTTATAATTTCATCCACTATGTCCTCCCCATGGTGCCAAAAAAGGGCATCCCTTAGTATGGAGCAGGGCATGATCGACGTTGCGGTATTCGTTTGCGTGCTCAGACGTCGCCCGGCTAAAGCCGACAACGACCTCATGCGATTCTGAGCATGATCGGTTACCCTGCACTGCCGAGTTGAGGGTATTGCGCAACTCGTGGGCAAAATGAAATGAGCAATTCCTCTTTGCCCTTGAAATGCCAAATAAAAGGGGGCTCTTCCTACGTCCGCCCAATCAAGGATCTCTTGGATGGTGATCGAGTCGTGATTCTTCTCCAGCACCAGCCAAATCAGCGCATCGTGAAGCGATTTCTGTGTGCGGTGAATGCGCCGATCTGGTCTTCCATACTTGTTCCACCTTGTAGCCGGACAATAACAGGCAAATTGTTCGGCATCGAACGGCACGGGGTGTCCAGGTGACCGATGCGACCTAAGCCGGACGAGTCGATGATTACCATGTTTGGCGTGAATGAATCTCAAAGGACGTATCTCCCTGCCGCAGGTTATGACCTGTTTCTGCCTCTTTATGACCTCATGGCGAGAGTCTTGGGAGCTGACCAAGCCCGACAGAGCTTGCTCGATCAACCTCAGCTTTGCTCTGCGCGGCGTGTACTGGACATCGGCTGTGGAACAGGCACGTTTGCCGTGCTGCTGAAAAAGCGATTTCCAAAGGTCGAAATCATTGGACTCGACCCAGACCAAAAGGCTCTCGCACGGGCGAAGCGAAAGTCAGAGCGGGCTGGAGTGTCGATTCAGTTCGATCAGGGGTTTGCAGACGAGCTTCACTACGAATCGGGCAGCTTTGATGTGGTTTTCTCCTTGTTCATGTTCCACCATCTCGACGGGAAGGATAGGGAAAAGGTCTTGCACGAACTTCGTCGCGTCCTCAAGCCTGCGGGCACTTTTTACTTACTGGACTTCGAAGTATCGGAGACTGGTGCAGGGAAAGTTCTTTTTCGCATGTTCCATTCAAGTCAGCGATTGCGAGACAACTCCGAAGAACGAATACTCACCCTGATGCGGGACGCCGGTTTCTCAGGGAGCAAGAAGATCGCGACCCGACCTGTTCTCTTCGGATTTGCTCGTGCTGCGTACTATCGGGGCCCTGCAATGTAGTTTGAGGCGATTCCAGTTTGGTGTGGGGTGGTCATGACTATGACGAACATCCTTGCTAGGCGTTCTTATCACGTTTTCGGCGTGGTCCATTTGTTGACCCCGCAGCCTTCAAACTAGCCAATATTGGACTGGTCGGATGGGCAGCTTGTTGGAGAGGACTATCACAGTTGGACTTTACCCGCCATCGTTATCGGAACCGCACCACGAGGATACCGGTAGCAGGAATATCAATGGCTAGGATGGCTCCCGCTATCACCATCGCTAGCTCTCGACGACGGCATCTGCCTCGATCTCGACCAACCAATCCGGGTCGATAAAACGCACAACCTGCATGATGGTGTTGGCGGGGCGGATGCTGCCAAAGAACTCGCCGTGGACTGCCGCCACCTGCTCCCAATCCTCTATACGGGTTAGCAAGATTCTGGTGCGAGTAACGTCCGCCAGCCCGCCGCCCA
>JBPYDQ010001184.1:0-4057 GCA_051986135.1 Terriglobales bacterium
GTCGCAAGCCATTCCGTCATATATTCCGGGTGGGAAGCCGCCACAATCGCCAGGGTCGGCTCCGGCGCCGCAACGGTCACCAGGCCTGCGCCTCCTCGCAGCGCGGATGCTCCGGCCATCACTGCGGCTCCGGTTTTTCCGACCGAGCCTGCAATCAGCAGAACGTGGCCGTATGAACCCTTGTGAGCGTCCGCCGCCCGGACGAACGGCCAATCCGCAAATTCTTCCGGTCCCACCCAACGCAGCGTGCCCTTCCCCACTTCCTCTACCAATTCCGCCGGCGAGCCGATCCCCCGCACATAGAGCTGCCCGCAGCAGGCCGCATCACCCGATATCAATTGCCCCAGCTTGGGCGCTGTGAACGTTACCGTCAGGTGTGCGCGCACGACCGGCCCCGCTGCCGCCTCGCCATCGGACGGCAATCCCGACGGCGTATCCACTGCGACAATCCACGATGGAAGCGCCGCTGTGGCCTTTCTCGAGACCCCGTTCAACTCGTCGATCGCCTGACCAACCACGCCCATCGCCGTCCCGCGAATTCCCGTCCCCAACAACGCATCCACGATCACTTCCGCGCCAAGCGCTTCACTGCGCACCTTCTCCCATTGCCTCGGCGTCTCGGTCGCGTGTACTTTCCCGCCCTGTTCTTTCCAGCGTCTGTAATTCCTTGCCGCGTCTCCCTTCAACTCCTTCGCCGCGGCAAACAGGTACACCTCCACCTGCTCCGCCTCTTCTTTCAGGTGTCGCGCGACCACGAACCCGTCTCCACCGTTGTTGCCCTTTCCGCATAGCACACACACCCGCCCCGGAGGCTTCCCGCCCTTATACCCGTACTGTTCAAGGAAAACGTCAGCGACGCTCTTCCCTGCCGCCTCCATCAAATGATCGCCTGGAATGCCGAATCGCACCGTCGTCAGACGGTCCACTTCCCGCATCTCGGCAGCCGTCAGCGCTTTCATTGAGGACTCTCTGCCCTTTCCTCTGATCGAGTTTCCGCTGAGAGCGGCAGTAAAAACCCGAAAGACTTGCTCGACGTCAGGGCACGATTCCAGCTCGTGCGGAAGGCTGCCCCTGAGTATCATCCCGAACAGAGCCAGAGATCTGTTTTTCGCAAAAATTCAAAAACAAATGCACTCCTCGGCCAACGCCGATCGCTCGGTCCTTCACAACATCCAGCCGCCGCTCACGTTTACCACCTGCCCGGTTATGTATTCGGCTTCCTCGGATGCGAAGAACGCGACAGCTGCCGCCACATCATCCACCGTCGGCGGCCGGCCAATCGGGTAACGAGCATCGCGCAGTTTCCGCGCTTCTTCGAGGCTCAGATCTTTCTCGTCGATGCTCGATGGATTCACCACGTTCACGGTGATCCCGTTTTTTGCCTCCTCGAGCGCCAGGGAACGAGACAGCGCCACCACCGCCGCCTTCGCCGCCGCGTAGGCCGAAATCTTCGCCTGCCCGAACGCACGTTCCGCTCCCACCGCCCCCAGATTAATGATTCGGCCCCACCGGCCCTTGCGCATCAACGGTAACGCCGCATGGCACATGTAAAAGACGGTCGTCACGTTCGAGTCAAAAATGCTCTTCCACTCTTCCCTCGACGAGTCGGCCAGCGTGCCCCACCGAAAATCGCCCACGTTGTTCACCAGCACGTCGATCCGCCCGTAGCGGTCGGCCACCGTTTTCACCAATTGGTCTGCGCGTCCCGGGAGGCTCACATCGGTTTCGACCGCCAGGCAATCCGCCCCTGCCGCCTGCATCTGCCGAAGAGCCGTTTGCGCTGCCGCTTTATTCGCGCGAAACGCAAATGCTACTCGCGCTCCCTCCTGCGCCATGCGATGCGCAATCCCTCGTCCGATTCCGCGACTCCCACCCGTCACCAACGCGACCCGGTTTCGCAACGACATTCTCTACCCTCGCAAAAAGCTGCAAGTATAATCTACTCTTGTTCCCTTCACTACCTCACTTCAGTTTCACCACGATCACCGTCATATCGTCCGCCTGCTCGGGACTGCCTGACCATTCTTCCGCCGTAGTCATCAGCGACTCAGCGATCTTCTTCGGCGTTGCCTGCCGCACCCGTTGCGCTGCGGCCTCCAGCCGCGATACGCCAAACTCTTCGCCGTACGCATTCTCCGGTTCCACGAGCCCGTCGCTGTATCCGATCAGCACTGCATCCGCCGGGACTTCCACGCATCCCTCCTGGTAGGCGTAGTCTTCCACCACGCCCAGCACGATCCCGCCCTTATCCAGGTGAATGCCCTTACCGTCCCAGAGGCAGAACCCCGGTAGGTGCCCCGCATTCGTGTACCGCAGCTTCCGCGTGGCTATGTCGTAGACCGCGACAAAAAAGGTCGCGAAGCGGTCGTCTCCCGTATTCCGTACCAGGTGCTTGTTTAACCGTGCGACCAGTTCGGCGGTGCTCATCTTCTCGCCTTCCGGCGTCAGCAACTGGCTTCGCAGCGCCGCTTGCAAGCTCGCCATCAGGAGCGCCGCCGAAATCCCCTTTCCTGAGATGTCTGCGATCGCAATCGCCACCCGGCTCTCGCTCAACTGAATGAAATCGTAGTAATCCCCGCTCACGCTTCGCGCCGCCCGGCAAATGGCTTCGATCTCCACGCCGACAACCTGCGGCAGATTTCGCGGGAACAACTGGTCCTGCACTTCCCGTGCGATGGATATTTCGTTCTCGAGCCTCTGCAGATGCTTCTGCTCGTCGATCAACCGGCTGATCGAGTTCGTCATGCTGTTGAACGACTCGCCCAGGGCGCCCAACTGGTCTTTCCGCTCCACCCGCACTCGGTGCGAGAAATTCCCTCCCTGGACAAACTGTGTCGCGTTATACAGATCGCTGACCGTTCGCGTGATTGCGCGTGTCTGTACCCCTCCGATAACCGCCGCCACAATCTCGATCAACAGAAAGATCGCCGCAATCAGTTCCAGCTCGAACACCTTCGCCCCGCTCAGTTCTCCGATCGAGGCGAAAATCCTGCGGTTTAGCTCCGACCGCCGGGCCCGGAAAAAAGCAAACACAGGATGCTCCCGCTCGACCGTCCCGTCCTCTCCTAGGTAAACCGCCGGCAGCTGCGAAAATCCGTCCACCTCGGGATCGATCCATGATTTGGCTGGCAAAAGCTGGCGCTTGTGCGTCAGCACAGGCTGCCCAACGCCTTTGTAGAATTTCTTGCCAATGCGCACGGCCGTCGGCTCGAGTACTCGCTGGACCAGCGATACCTCGATTGGTCCAAGGGCGGGGGCCACTCCCTCCAGAAAATCGGGATTTACCGGCACGCTCAACTCGATCAATCGCCGGCCCCGGGGAGACTCCGCTTCCCTCATGCCCACAAGCCGAAGCTGAGCTCCGGTCTGCACTAGTCCCGCAAACGACTTCGCCTCCGGTCCTGCCACGGCACGGAAATACTCCGGTCTTGCATCAAAATTCACTCTCAGCCCTGGCAGCTTCTTGCCCTCTGCGATTTCCACCTGCGCGGCCAGTCTCTTTTCAAGCGTCGTTTCGTCGATGGCTAGGGGGAGCGTCGCCTCCGCCGCGGCGATATGCGCGGCCGAATCGCCCAGGAGCTCGGTTCGGTCCTCAATGTCGTGGTACAGCAAATAAGCCGCAAGCTGCGAATACAGGATCTGCGCCCCGATACTCGCCAGAATTAGAATCAACAGAATCGGTACGAACCCAATGAAGAGATACGCGACCATCAGCCGGTTCCGCAGACTCCACAGCAACTCGCTGCGCCAACTCGTCCAGAAGCGGTAGAGCAAATAGAACGCGGCCGCGATCCCCACCAAACGGGCCGGCCCCATCCATGTTGCGCCTTGCGATGAAATCCCAGCCAGACCCGCCCACACCCCAAACGCGCACATGAGCAGCGCCGCCCAGTCCAGCTTCGACAGGCCCTCCCAAAATGATTTCCGCTGATTTCCTGTCCCGTTCATGAGCGAAGTGGTTGAAAGGACACTTTACCCGATTCGCGCCGATCGAACGAGCCCTCACCTTTGCAGCAAATCGGGGAAGGCCCGCACCAGCCGTTTGCGGCCTATTCGT
>JBPYDQ010001185.1:0-5453 GCA_051986135.1 Terriglobales bacterium
GCGGTCTCCACCCTGGGCAATCTAGCGCTGATGAAGGTGATGGTTGGTTCTGGCGGAATGAACTACCTGGTTGCGAATGCCTTTGCAATTGCACTGTGCGCGCTGGCGAATTTCCTGGTAAGTGAAAGGTGGGTGTTTGAGGAGTCAAGCGATTCCGGATGATATTATGCAGCTAGAGTTGCACGACCGGAGTGCGCACTAGATCTCGTTGGCTATCAGATTGTTATTGGGAAACTTTCAACACCAGCTTGCCATAATTCCTCCCGTTTTCCAGCAGCTTGTACGCCTCCACCGCGCGGTCGAGCGGGAATACCTGTCCGATCTGAGGAATGAGCTTACCCTGATTCGCCCATTCCGATAATTGGTTCCATGCCGGCTCCATGATCTCGCGCTTTTGCGATAAGTAGGTGAGCCAAAGGCCTTGTACACTGGCTGACTTGGCGTACATGGCGCGCAAGTCGATTTGGGGAGATCTTCCGCTGGCCGTCCCGTACTGGATCACGCGTCCGAAGTCGCGCAGGCAGCGCAGGCTCCTGGCCGTGTGCTCACCGCCGAGCATTTCGAACACGGCGTCGACGCCCTCCCCTCTGGTCAGATTCTTCACGACCTCTTCATATTCGTTGCGCTTGTAGTTGATTGCGTGCTGCAGGCCGAGTTCCTTCACCCGTTCCAGCTTTTCATCGGAGGAAGAGGTGCCATACATCTCCACTCCCAGCAACTTTCCGATTTGGACCGCCGCTGTTCCGACGCCTCCGGCGGCCGCGTGAATCAGAACACGCGGAGTCCGCTGCGCGCCGTCTTCGCGGTGGACCAGGGATGGTGGCGGATTGCCCGGAGTCATCCCCGCCTGCCAGTATCCCAGATAGGCAGTGAAGTAGTTGACGGGAAAAGCCGCAGCCTGCTCGAAAGTCCAGCGCTCGGTTATCGGCCAGAGCATATGTTGAAAGGCGGTAGTCTTTTCGCCGAAGGCGCCCCACTGGGTGTAGCCCATGACCCGGCGGCCTGTCGCTTCTTCAACTCCGGCGAATTCGCGTCCAGCGACCAAAGGGGGCGAAGGAGTTCCCGGGTATCCCCCCTTTGATGTTATGAAATCAGCGAAGTTCAGACCTCCGGCGGTAACCCGAACCATGGTTTGACCAGGCTTCAGGACCGGCTCGGGTACGTCCTGAATCGCCAGCGCGTCCGGGCCTGTAAGACTGGTTATCACTAACGCTTTCATGAGGGAAGTTTAGCAGGAGAAACTCAGATTTCGGGGCCATCCCAGACCAGCGGTGACCCACCGTTCCGGGTATACGCGATGGCACCATCGGGCATTCCCTAGAGTGTAACGCTGAGGTATATACTCTTGGCGTTAGGTTTACAGATCCTTCCGGCCAGCCCCAATACGGCCGGAACGGGGCGTGCTTTCATTCCCCTAATTATTGCGCCCCGCATAGGAAAGGCCAACCCGCTTGGGGCGGCGATGGATGGCTCGGGTGCATCGCCCAGTAGCAAGGGAAAGTGCATCCGCGGGGAGGTTTACCGTGGATATCATTTTTGTACGTCTTCTTTTGATCATCGTTGTCGCAATCACCTGCTTCGTCATTCAACCCTTTGGAATGCGCGCGCCCGTCGATGCTGGCGTCGGCGCAGGCATCGGAGCGGCCATCGTCCTGTTCGAATGGAAGCTGCGCACCGTCAGCCTGAAGAGACTGATTGGCTCCGCCATTGGCAGCATCCTTGGCATTTGTGGGGCCTATCTGTTCGCCCTGGTCATCCGCAGCAGCGTACCGCCGGGAAACACGCAGAGCTTTCTGCAGATCCTGGTCATGCTGCTGATGGCGTACGTTGGCCTGGTCGTCGGAGCGAATAAGGGTGATCTCCTGAACTTGTCTGCCTTGGGCGGGATCTTCGGCGGCGAGAAGCAGGGGAAGAAAAGTTACAAGATTCTGGATACCAGCGTCATCATCGACGGTCGGATTGCCGATATCGCTGAAACCGGGTTTCTGGATGGAGTCATTGTGACGCCGCAGTTCGTGCTGCGCGAGCTTCAGCTGGTTGCCGACTCCGCCGATTCGCTGAAACGAAATCGTGGGCGCCGCGGTCTCGACATTCTGCAGCGCTTGCAGAAAGTCGCTAACCTGCAGATTCAGATCGTGGAAGATGATTTTCCCGCTATCCGCGAAGTCGATCTCAAACTGATCGAGCTGGCCAAGATGTACGAAGGCAAAATCATCACCAACGACTTTAACCTGAACAAGGTCGCACAGCTGCAGGGAGTCGAGGTGCTCAACATCAACGAACTGGCGAATTCGTTGAAGCCCATCGTCCTGCCGGGCGAGGCCATGCGGGTATTCATCCTGAAGGAAGGCAAGGAATACAATCAGGGTGTGGCCTACCTGGATGATGGCACGATGGTGGTCGTCGACAATGCCCGCAAAATGATCGGAAAGACGATCGACGTATCGGTGACATCGGTTTTGCAGACGACCGCCGGCAAGATGATTTTCGGCAAATGGGACGAACGCGCTGCCTACTCCCGGCAGGTTGTGCCGGTTACAACGACACCCACAGCGGTTCCCGTCGTGCCGACGACCGGAACTGCCGTGCCCAGCTCAGCCGCCGTCGATACAAAGACCCAACCGTCTTGAACGTCTGGACGTAAGTTGTGGCGCAGCCTGAGAGACGCGAGCGGCTGCGATCCGTTTTTTTGTCTTGCGGGATGGCGATCATTTGAATCAGCGTCGCACCCGTATACTTACATCCCACCATGAAGGTTTTTGCGATTATTCCCGCTGCCGGTCTTGGGACGCGGATGGCCCCGGTCTCAAGCGCAAAGGACCCCAGGCCCCATCTTTCGAAACAATTTACCGAGCTGGCGGGGACGCCGATCCTGATTCACACGTTGCGGAGGTTCGCTGCCTTCGACGAGGTCAGCGAGATCTGGATCGCCTTGCGGGAGAACGAAATCGAAGGCTTCCGCGAGCGGCTGCAAAAAGAAACCGACGCCGTCGTGCGGAAGAAGGTCGAGTTGGTGGTTGGTGGCGAACATCGTCAACAATCGGTGGAGCATGCCCTGAATGCGATTACCGCCGGACCGGACGACATTGTGCTCGTACATGATGCAGTGCGGCCGTTGGTCACCAGCGAGATCATTCACGAAGTCATTGCGGCTGCTCGGAAATATGGGGCGGCGATCGCCGGGCTTCCGGCGGTTGATACCGTGAAGCAAGTGGATCGTACTGCGGAAGGGGCCATCATCAAGGCGACGATTCCACGCGCCAGCATTGTCCTGGCGCAGACGCCGCAGGGATTTCGCTATGGGTTGATTAAGAAGGTTTTCGACGAGGCGTCGGCCGACGGTTTCACGGGCACCGACGAGGCTTCCCTGGCCGAACGCGCCGGCCACGACGTTGCCGTGGTGATGGGCTCGCCTAAGAACATCAAGATCACCAATCCGGGAGATATGGAATTGGCGGAGTTCTACCTGAAACGTTGATATCTGCACCGGCCCCCGGCATGCCAACCACCGACAACCAACCAGCAACGACCCGGTCACGACCAACGAACCGCATCGGCGATGGCTTTGACTCTCATGAATTCCAGCCTGGTATTCCGCTGAAGATCGGCGGCGTCACTCTGCAGCATGACCAAGGACTCGGTGGGCACTCGGACGGAGATGTCCTGCTGCACGCCATCACCGATGCCCTGTTGGGCGCCATTGCTGCCCCGGATATTGGTGTGCTCTTTCCCCCCTCAGATCCGAAGTGGAAGGGCGCGGACTCCGTGATTTTTCTCGGCGAGGCCTTGAAGAGAGTGCGCGATGCGGGATACGGGGTCGCCAACATCGACGCCAGCCTGATCCTGGCTGCGCCGAAAATTGGTCCCCAGGCCGCGGAGATTCGTGCGCGGGTGGCCGAATTGCTGGGCATACCCCGTGATTGCGTGGGCCTGAAGGCGAAGACTCCCGAGGGACTGGGCACCGACAACACCGCCATCAGCCATGTGGTTGTGCTGCTCGAAGGCACACCGCCGACGGGCAGAGGAAAGTAGCAGCCTCCCCCTAAAGTTTCCAGTTATCCGGCGGCTTCGATCAGCGCTCGGAAAACCAGTCTCGAGCACTCATCGTTATCTACCGATCGCTCAGGGTGCCACTGCACGGCGAGCACGAAATGATCAGGTGCCGTTCCTTCCAGGGCTTCGATAATTCCATCATCAGGACAGCAGGCTACGACGGCAAGGCCCTCTCCGATGCTGTCGGCGGATTGGTGATGGGAAGAGTTTACCGGCACAACCAGGCGGTTGCCCCCAGCGGATCGAGCCCGATCTCTAGCACCCCTATGGGCCCGGCTGAAGCCGCGCCCTTCCCGGTTTTCCTCATTTGCAGGGATTCGACGGGCATCCGCAATGACTCGCGCCGTGACTCCATCGGCAAGGATGCGAGCGAGCCGGGAGTGTGGGTCTATGGAAACCTCGTGGGCCACTCGAACCGTTCGGCCAGCTTGGTGGTTGACTTTGGCCCGCGTCGCCTGGGGAAGGAAGTCGGGGATGTGTTGAACCAGCGATCCTTTGCGGAAAACATTCAGACTCTGCAATCCATAGCAGATGCCGAGTACGGCTTTCGACTGGCTATAGGCGTGTTCCAGAAGCAGGTCATCGACTTCTTCGCGGCGCAGATCTGCGGCGGCCGTGTGCGGGGATTTTTCCTGCTGGAATCTTGCCGGATCGACATCGGCGTTGCTGCCCGGAAGCAGCACCCCGCCGCAGGTCTCCACCAGGGCTCTGACATCCGCCCGACTTCCATCCAGCGGAATGCGAACTGCTTCGCCGCCGGCCAGCGAGACGGCTCGTTCGTATTGCGGCATGGCGCGTTCGCCGTATTCGCGATCGCTGGAATGCGGCATGGGAATGGCGATGCGGGGAGGCATTGGCTAGTGCATCCTCTCGATCGCCGAGAGCGCTTTCATCTGGCGATAGTGGCGGATTTCCATCACCAGCGACAGCACCAAGATGATCGCGCCCGCGACCGAGGCCACCGGGAGCGCAATCAGGCGATAGGCGATCCGCATATCGGGAGGGATCCTCCTCAGCGCCGACACAATGACCGTTCCCAAGATTCCAAGCAGTAGACTCAGGGCGAAACAGATCAGGGTTCCGATGAACGTTGCCAGCAAGACTCGGGCGGGAATGCCATACCAGCGCGGAGAGCGAGGTGCCTGAGGAGTCGCCACGGGAACGCCACCTGGCTCAAGGCCGGCGCTTGTAGAGGATGGCAAATTCGAATCCGGCATTGGGCGGAAACAGTTCTGCGACCTTGCGCAAACGCTCAGCCAGCGCCGAGGGAGCCAGCAGCGGATAATCCCGCTCGCGCAGGTCGTAGTAGTCGACGTCGAGGTAGAGTGAGAGCAAATAAATCGAGATCGTGTCGGAAAAAGTGGCTTCCAGATATTCGTTCTTGTAGCGTTCCCCGTCGG
>JBPYDQ010001186.1:0-5405 GCA_051986135.1 Terriglobales bacterium
AACATCACCGGCGTCGGGCCCAGAGATGCTGTCAGTGACTGGCTGCCATAAACTCCGGGCAGCGGATTGTAGGCGAGCTCGGTGTCGTTCTGATCAGCCTGTACACCATAGAACATGCCGAATCCGCCGCGCACCACCGTCTTGTTATCGCCGCCTAGCGAATAGGCAAAGCCCAGGCGAGGTGAGAAATTCTTCCAGTTCGTCTCGACACCCGCCGAACGGCCCACCCCCTGCGTTATGCCGGGCGCCACGAAGAGCCCCGTCTGAAAATCAAAGTTCGCCATGCGATTGCGATCTTCGACCATGGGTGTGTAGACGTCGTAGCGCACTCCAAGGTTCAGCGTCAGCTTGTCGGTGACGCGGTAATCGTCCATGGCGTACGTGCCGAACTCCCACCACCGCATCCCGAAGGTTCCGGTCTGCGAATCGCGAAACAGACCCTGCACATACCCGATCAAGAAATCAGCCAGCGGAACCGTGTAGGTCGTTGGGTCGGCGCTCGTGAACTGGCCGGTGAAGTACATGTCACCGCGAGTGTTCTGCGTCTGGAAAAAGCCATGATGACGGCGGCGGAGATCCGCGCCCACCTTGATCGAATGACGCCCGTGGATGTAGGTGAAGGAATCGAGCAGCTGGTAATTGTTCTCGTGCAAGGCCTCGGGAAACCAGTCGCCGTTACCGATAGCGTTCAGACCGCTGATTTGGATATTCGGCAGCCCGCCGCTTCCCGGCAAAGTTGTGAGGTTGATTCCCGGTATGCCCAACTGGGTGGCAAGAGCTTGATTGGTAAAAAACGGCTGAGCCAGCACCTGGTAGCGCGTGTAGCCGATCTTGAATTCGTTGATTTTGTTGCCGGAGAAGGCATGCACGTCGCTGATGCCGGCCATCAGTGACTTGTTGTTGATGTTTCCGGTGAACGAGCCTCCCCCCGCGATTCCGGGGAACGGATCAGGTTTGTGGTCGTCCACATTGCCGTAGCTGAACACGGTGAACAGGCTGTTCTTCGACGTCACCTGATGATCGACGCGCACATCAAATGAATCCTGGTTGTTGCTATCGACCGGGTTATAGAGAAATAGGAAGCCCTGTGACGGGGGAACGTTCGGCTGTGGGAAAAGTTTGACTAAGTTCAGCGCCGCCGGATCCAAACATGCGCCCCCGGTCGGGCTCGGGCAGGAAGGAATGACGTTCGGACTGGAGTTGTTGTTGCCCATGAACTGAAGCCCAGTTTTCGGATCAATCGCCTTCAACGGAAGAAGATCGGCAAAATTGCCGCCAACCTCCGCCGGGTCGGGAACGGGGGAAAGATAAGTATCCGATGTCCGAATGCGCCTTCCTTGATAGTCAACGAAGAAAAACGTCCGGTCATGAATGATCGGCCCTCCCAGTGATCCACCAAACTCGTTGCGCTTGAAGGGGGGAATCGGCGTGCTGGCGCTGTCGAAGTAATTCTTGGCGTCCATAGCCGAATTACGCAGGAACTCGAACGCGCTGCCATGAAAGTTATTTGTGCCCGCCTTGGTCACTACGTTGACAACCGCTCCGCCTCTCCCGATGTCGGCGCCGAAATTGTTGGTCTGAACTTTGAATTCCTGGATGGCATCGACCGGCGGCTCGATCAACTCGAAGCCAATTTGCTGCTCATTGTTGTCGAATCCGTTTAGCAGGTAATTGTTGCTGGTGGCCCACAACCCATTTACCTGGATCGAGCCATTGCCCCGCTCATCTTCAGGAATGTCGCCCTGCTGCACGTTTCCGGTGCTGCCGGTGCTGGCCGGCCCTTTGTTCACACCGGGACTCAGGTAAGCCAGTTGTATGAAATCTCGTCCGTTCAGCGGCAGTTCATGCACGCGCTCGGCTTCGACCACCTGTCCAATAGACGAAGTTTGGGATTCGAGCATGGGTTCGGCGGCCGTGACCGTGACCTGCTCGGCATTCGATCCCACCAGCAGCGTGAGGTCCACGCGCACAACTTGGTTCACATCCAGCTTGAACGGCGCCTCGATGACTTTCTTGAAACCGGGGTACTCCGCCGCAACGGTGTACGCGCCGGGTTTCAGTTCGGTGACTACATACTCGCCGTTGGCATTGGTTTTGATCGTGTGAGTGACATTGGTCTCGACTTCTGTAACCCTGACTTCGGCTCCTGACACAATCGCACCGGAACTGTCGCGCACGGTGCCGACAACCTTCGCCGACTCCACTTGTGCCCAGGCAATGGCGATCGTCGCGAGAACAGAGATCGACACAATCAGCACACGAGCCGCGCATCGGTTCGAAAATGCACGCAATTTCATGTGAATTCTCCAGAGAAACACTTGAGCGCATACATAAGAACCGCATATGCATATATGTTGTCAAGTATAAAATCCGCAGTTCGTCGTACGGATGGGATACCTACGAGGGAATTCCATAATCTATCTTTGTTTGTTAATGTTACGAGTAATAACCAGTCTCGATCGAGACTGAAAACAAGGCTGAGGGACAGTTATTGTAAGATCATGTATTCTTTGTATACTATGTTTATATGTCGCAGACTGTAGCCGCATCCCAAGCCCCGGTCTCGCCTCCTGTAGCGGTCGAAGAGCTGGGCATCGCGCTCGACAACCGCAGCTTCGTTCCTTATTACCAGCAAATTGTCGATCAGGTGCGCTCCCTCATAAAAAAGAACAGGCTCAGACAAGGCCAGACTTTCTGTTCTGAGGGTGACATCGCGCGCTTTCTTCGCGTGAGCAAAATGCCCGTCCGCCAGGCTTTCCAGAAACTTCGTTCCGAGGGCTTGCTGGTGATCGCCAAGGGAAAAAGACCGGTGATCGGCTCCTCACGGGTTCCATGGAACTTCCAGCAACTTCGCGGTTTCAGCGAGGAGATGCGCCGCCGTGGCTTGGTGCCGTCCGCCAAGTTGCTCAGCATGAATCTGCTAGAGCCGGACATCGAGGTAGCCCAGGCTCTGAAGCTCACGCCTGGAGAGCGTGTCTTCTGCGCTCGCCGCCTTCGTTTTGTCAACGGTGAACCGGTTGCCATTGTGACCAGCTACCTTCCCGCTCGCATTTTTTCTGGCATCGACAAGCAGGATCTGGAGAACCAGTCTCTGTATCACGTGTTTGAACACACCTACAAGCGCAAGTTGCAGTGGGCCGAGGAACTGATCGGCGCAACGGTTGCGGGCGAAGAAGAAGCGCGTGTGCTGGCGGCGCAACCGGGCAGCCCAATACTGGTCATTAAGGAGACGACCTACGATATGCAGAACATCGCCATCGAATACAGCATTTCCCTCCTGCATGGTGACCGCTACACGGCTTCTGTGATTTCCGTTCGCCAAACCGACTCTGCTCGTTGAACCGTTCCTGTAGCGTCCTTTTGGTCCGATCCGCCGATTTCGTCTTCCCCGCCACCTACCCATTTGGCGGATGCACCCTTCCCCCGACTATCGCATGCTGTGAACTGCAGTAGGAAAAGGAGAAGCAATGGAATCACCAGGCACAGCGATTTGGGCAAATTTTTCCGAGGAGCTGGCGTCAGTTACCGAAGCAGCCGGCCAGTCCGTAGTGGCCCTTCAAGCAAAGCAAACGCATGCGACCAGCGGAATCGTGTGGCAACAAGGACTTGTGGTCACGGTGAACCACTCCGCCCCGGACGATGCGCTTACGGCCTTGCTTCCCGGAGGAAAGTCCGCAGACGCGCGTATAAAAGGACGCGACCCAAGCACCGACCTCGCCATCTTTACCATTGAGAGTAAGGACGAGCCTCCGGCCGTGCGGGGTGATGCGGGCCAATTGCGGGTTGGGCATTTTGTCTTGGCCTTGGCGCGAACTCGGCGCGGGAACTTGACGGCGAGCTCAGGCATCGTCTCTGGCCTGATGGACGGCTGGCAGACTTGGCAAGGAGGTCACATCGACCGGTTTATCCGACCCGACATCACGCTGTACCGGGGATACTCAGGTGGACCGCTGGTCAACAGCAAAGCCGAGGTGGTGGGCATGAACACCGCCGGGCTGAGGCGCGGCGCGCCAATCGCCGTCCCCACCAGCACGGTGACACGTGTCGTCGATGAACTTCTGGCCAAAGGCCACATCGCCCAGCCGTACCTTGGTGTGGCTTTGCAACCGGTGTCCTTGCCGGACAACATAATCCGAAAACTGAAGAGCGAGGCGCACCACGGTCTGCTCATTGTTCACTTGCAGAATGACGGACCGGCAGCCCGCGCTGGTTTAATGCTGGGAGATATTGTCACCGAGATCGCCGGTAAACCCATCGCCCGACTAGCCAGACTCCACGGCATCTTCAGCGAACAGCGAGTCGGCGACTCGGTCACGCTGAGCGTTGTGCGAAGTGGCGAGCCCAAGCAAATCTCGGTCGCACTGGGAGACCGCTTCGAACAATGATGTCCACGGCAGCAGCAGCCCGAGAAACAAGCGTGTTGATCGTGGCGAAATCGGTCGAGCGGCGAGCTGAATTGCGTGCACTCTTGTCAGGTGACTCAGAATTCAAGGTAATCGATTTCACCGGCGAAAGTCCGCATGGTACTTCCAGTCCGACCCGAGTCGTGCTGGTTGACCTCGAAGACGACCTGACTCCGCCGATCAGCACGCTTCCCGCATCGAGGACGGGCATCGTTGTGCTGATTGAGAATCCAGACCTCTATTTCATTGAGCAGATACTTCCCCCGGAACCGATCGCCGTACTGCGGCGGGACTGCGATCCGAAACAACTCGCGGCAGCGGTACATGCCGTATCCGCAGGACTCACTGCCTTGGAGGCGAACACGGCGGAACGATGGCTGCGACCGCCCCCGGACACGATTGACCCAGAACCCGGCGAGGAAGAGCTTACTTCGCGGGAGACTGAGGTTTTGCACATGATGACGGCCGGTCTCACCAACCGCGAAATCGGCTCGACGCTCGGCATTTCCGAACATACCGTCAAGTTTCACATCGCATCGATCTTTGGAAAGCTCGGGACGTCGACACGCACCGAAGCCGTTACCGAAGGAATCCGTCGCGGTTTAATCCTGCTTTAGTTACGGAGGGAAAACAACTCTCGAGTTGCTTATGTCGATCATGGTTAGAACGGTGCGATTTCGAACGCCTTGCTCCTCTCTCTTGGTGCCGTCGAGCACATCGGTATCGCACTCGGCCCGTTTTCCGTCAAGGATTAGTTCCGGCCGCAACGCGGGAAAGATACGCGGCCGGTTTCTTCGTTGCGCGGCATGATCCCATTGGGGTAATTCCGTGAGCGTTCGAGGATCGTGGCGTTTATAGTCCGACCACCATTGCCGGAATCCCGCTGGCCACGCCTGCCCTGGCTGCAGGCAGAGATGCCCCTGACGGGCGATCATCTGTATCGTAAAATTATGTTGGCACTCGCGGGTTGCAGTCCGTGTTCTTAGCGAAATCCAGCCGGCA
>JBPYDQ010001187.1:0-8557 GCA_051986135.1 Terriglobales bacterium
GAAAAACACATCGCGCGATTTGTTTCCCGGCGCGCTGGAGATGATGATTCTGGAGTCCCTCCGCCGCCAGCCAGCGCATGGATATGCTCTGGTCCAGCACATCCAGCAGCGCTCTAATCACCTGCTGCAGGTGGAAGAGGGCTCATTGTATCCAGCGCTGCAGCGGTTGCTCAAAGCGAAGCTGGTCAGGGCCGAGTGGACTATTTCGCCTTCGACCAATCGTCGCGTGCGTGTCTACGAGATCACTAGAAGCGGTTTGCGCCGCCTAGAACGTGAGATCTCGAGTTTCGACCGCATGCTGGAAGGCATTCAGATGGTACTCGGGCCCGCCAGAGGCACGGCGAATTCTTAGGAAGGTCACTACGATGAACTGGTGGGAGCGAATCTTCAGTCGCCGACATCTTTATGACGACTTGGCCGAAGAGTTGCGCCAACACATCGATGAGAAAACCGAGCAACTCATGCGCCTCGAGAGTCTTTCCCGCGCTGAGGCACGCCACGCGGCCCTTCGTGCCTTCGGAAATCCGGACCTTGTCGAGACGCGGAGCCTCGATGTCTGGCAATGGCCGAGGCTCGAATCCGTTCTTGCCGATCTCAAGTTCGCCCTGCGACGATTCAGAAAGTCGCCAGGTTTCGCCGCCACGGTGCTACTAACGATCGCTATCGGCATCGGTGCCAACACTGCGGTTTTTAGCGTCGTCAATAGCGTACTCTTGAAACCGCTCCCTTATCCTGATGCTGGACGTCTCGTTGCCCTTTGGCTCAACGCCCCCGGCGCGACGGGCCTTACCAGCTTCCAAAAGGGTCTACCGCTGTCAGGTTCGATGTACTTCGCCTTCAGCGAAAACAATCGAACCTTCGAATCCCTGGGGGCATGGATAAGCAGCAAAGCCAATGTCACTGGGCTGGCGCGGCCGGAGGAGGTGAACACCATCCTCATCACCGACGGCGTGTTACAGGCGCTCGGCGTTCCGCCGATTACAGGCCGGGAACTGACTGCTGCCGATCAGGTCCCCAATGGCCCGAAGAACGTGATGCTCGCCTATGGATACTGGCAGCGGCGTTTTGGTGGAGAGCGTACCGTGGTGGGGCACACGATCGTGATCGATTCACAGGCCCGCACCATTGTGGGAGTGATGCCGCGCGGTTTCCGCGTCGTCGACCAGGACTTCGACATCCTGGTGCCATTCGCGTTCGTCCGCAATCAGCAAACACTGGCCGGCTTTGGATTGCAGGGAATCGGGCGTCTCAAACCCGGGGTGACGATCGCGCAGGCCAACGCCGATATCACGCGCACGATTCCGATTTGGATGGATTCGTTCTCCAACGGTCCTGGGTCGGACTCGCACTGGTACGTGAAGTGGAAGATCACACCGGATTTTCATTCGTTGAAACAAGAGGTCGTCGGGAACGTCGGTAGCGTTCTGTGGGTCGTGATGGGCACCATCGGGCTCGTGCTCTTGATCGCCTGCGTCAATGTTGCCAATCTGCTGCTGGTGCGGGCCGAGGCCCGCCAAGGTGAGCTCTCCATCCGCGCCGCACTGGGCGCAGGACGCGGCCGCATTGCGCGCGAGCTCTTGCTGGAAAGCGTGCTGCTCGGACTGATTGGCGGAGTGCTCGGAATCGCCGTCGCTGCCGCGGGTTTGGGACTCCTGGTTTCCATCGGTCCGTCCAATCTGCCGCGTCTGAATGAAATCTCTCTCGACGCCGGTTCGCTCTTGTTCACATTGGTTCTTTCGGTCGTGTCGGGTTTGTTCTTCGGCTCGATTCCTGCCTGGAAGTACTCCAGGCGTCAAGCCAGCGTAAGTCTCGGCGCAACACGCACGGTCAGCGCCAGTCGCGAGCGCCATCGGTCCCGCAACATTCTGGTGATCCTCCAGGTCGCGATCGCCCTCGTGCTTCTGGTCTGTGCCGTTTTAATGATCCGAACGTTCAAGCAGCTGCTCGCCGTCGATCCGGGATTTAGTGACCCCTCCCATCTGCAGACGCTGCGCGTCGCGATCCCGGGCTCCTCGGTTGCCGACTCACACATGCTTGTTCGCATAGAAAACAACATTGCAGATAAGCTCGCTTCCGTTCCCGGTGTGACTTCGGTCGGGTTTGCCCAGGTGGCGCCTATGGATGGAATTAGGCATGGCTGGGATCACATCTATGTAGAAGGGACGACCTATACAGGCGATCCGCCGATCCGCTTCTACAACTACATCTCTCCCGATTACTTCCACGCTCTCGGCACACGCATAGTGGCAGGCCGGGATTTCATCTGGAACGAGATCTACGGCATGCAGCCGAAGGTGATCATTTCAGAAAACATGGCAAAAGAGGAATGGGGCAGCGCTGCGGCAGCTATCGGAAAACGCATAATGTCATACCGGCCGTATTTGTATGAGGTAATTGGGGTCGTTCAGGACGTTCACTACAACGGTGTCGACGAAAAGGCGCCTGCCATTGTGTACTGGCCCTTGATCAGAGGCAATCCCTGGCCTGGATCGTCCGTCTACACGCCGGGCTCCGTCACGTTCGTGGTGCGCAGCAGCCGGGCCGGAACACAGGCCTTTCTCAATGAAGTTCAGCAGGCCGTGTGGTCGGTCAACGCCGACCTCCCTGTGGCTTCTCCTCACACGATGCAGGAGATCTACTCGAAATCGATGGCGCGCACCTCGTTTACATTCGTGATGCTGGGAATCGCAGCCGCGATGGCGCTCGCGCTCGGCATCATCGGGATCTATGGAGTGATCTCCTATGCCGTATCGCAGCGTACCCGCGAAATCGGCATTCGTTTGGCGCTCGGCGCCCAAAAGCACGAACTGCGCTGGATGTTCGTGCGGTCCGCCTTGGCTCTCGCGGGGGTAGGCATCGTCATTGGCCTCGGGGCTGCAGCTGCGGTCGCGCGGCTGATGAGAACACTGCTGTTTGGTGTCAGCCCTCTCGATCCATTGAGCTTCGCTGCCGTACCGCTCATTCTGGCTGTAGCTGCGGCAGTTGCGAGCTTTCTGCCGGCTTGTCGCGTTGCGGCTGTGAATCCGGTAGATGCAATGAAGGTGGAGTGATTGCGGCCCCTGGCAAAAGTGGGCAAGTCTTAGCGCCAAACCTTGTCAACGAATGGATGATCCGAGGGCCTTTCCTCGAAATGGATGAACTCACTCTGTTCTTGCATGGCTTCTTTCAGACAGCGATGTGCGGCTGGTCGCAACCTCTGACCCTTTTCTACATTCCAAAAGTGTATCAGTGGCGATTGACTCGCGTGCATCCGCCACCTCTTCCTCGCCAAAATTCTATCGGGATCGAAGAAATCATAGGTTTACTGGCGATTCGGCATTTGTAGTGACTGTCCAAAACCATCCAATAAGGGAACTGCCAGCAGTTCCCTTTTACTATTGAACCGAGATTTGCTGACTCATTTCCTTTCCGAGGACCCGCTCGACGATCGGCCGATTGGCTTTTCGCTTCTCCACTGCTGAAGTGTTGCCCAATAGAACTCCAACCACGCCAAGTCTCCATAGACACGGACGACAACGTCGTGGGGACTCAGGGGCCACTGCTTTTTCTGAAACTCTCCTCCTTATTATTCTTATATTGTGCTTCTGTCGAGCCTAGGGTGAGGCCGAATTCTATTCGGGAGAGACTTGTGAAAAGCGAGACCGCAGCGGGGGACTGCGACAGCTGGACGTCACGCCTTTTCAGCGCGTTCCAGTTTTTTGACCGTTCGGGGTCTGGGAGTTCTATCACAACCACAACCGGGCCTCCCCAGGGGTGCATCTTACTAAAGCAGACTGGGAGGAAAGTCAGCCTATGAATCTCACCAAAGAGGATCTCGAGAAACTATTACGAGAGGCGGAGAAGGCTCACGGCGCGTACGAGCAAAAGCTTGGTCATAGAGACGATAATTGGCCGTCGTGGTACGCCGAATTTATCGTTAAAAAACTCCGGGGGAGCGAGAAGGCCGCCTGAAATGCAGAAATTGTCGGGCCTCCCACGCCGTAGTGTCCGAAAAATTGATCGTTCTGTCTTGGGCGATTTTGGTTCCCGAAACAAAATCTCATCAACTCGTAGTTGTCCAAGAATCAACAACATCCAGGCCCGCCTTTTCCGGTCGAATGCCATCACGAAAACAAGCATGTAACATTGTTCCAAGCGGAAGGAACCGCGACCTCTTCACGGTCAGAAGTTCAGACGGTGTTTTCGGTAGGCACAGGCGGAACCGATTAGGCAGATTGTTTAAGCACTATTATCGAGCCGCCTGATTTCGTTTCACAGCTTGCGATCACAAACTGAGATTCGAATTTTTGGACACTCCGGGGAGGTGACAGTGTACGTCCTCACATTCTGGAAAGCTGCACCTTCCAGCTATCTTTGTGCTTCCCTTGCGAAAAATTCACAACCTTAGCCCGCAAAATCGCGCAGTCCCATGCGCTCCTGCAGTTGCTTGCGGTAGCGGCGGCTCAAACGAACGCACAGTCCGTTATCGAGCAGAACCTCGAATTCCCCGTCTTCGCCAAGCCTAAGCCCGCGGACACGCTCGAGATTTACGATGCCGGAGCGATGCACGCGGCAGAACAGCTTGGGATCGAGATCCTCTTCGAGATCTGCCATGCTGCGCCGTACCAGATGGCTCTTCGCCCCGACATGCAGACATGCGTAGTAATCGGCAGCTTCAATCCAATCGATCTCGGAGACTTTCACGAATGAGACTGCTCCCGGACTCTTGATGACCACGCGTTCGAGTCTCTTCGTCCGACTGTCTGCAGGCGGGTTTCGGCTGCTGGCTCGGATTCTTTGCTTGGCGCGGTTGACCGCGAGTTCAAAGCGTGCGTTGTCGAAAGGCTTGAGCAGGTAATCGAGTGCACCGGCCTCGAAGGCGCGCAGCGCATAGTGATCGTATGCGGTGACGAAGACGATCGCCGGAGGCTGGTCCTTGCCGAGCATCTCGAGCACGTCAAAGCCGTCGCACTCCGGCATCTGCACATCGAGAAAGAGCAGATCAGGATTCGAGATGCGAATCTGGCCGATGGCTGCTGCGCCAGAGCTGCACTCGCCGATGATCTCGATCTGCGAGTCCCTGCGCAGCAGCACGGCGACGTTGCTCCGCGCCAGCGGTTCGTCGTCCACGATCAGGGTGCGGATTTTGTTGGTATGTTCGTTCACGAGCGCGAATCACGATCCGGTCAGCGCGAGATTCTTCGCTCCGCTTGAAAAACGATGACGCTCGGGATAACGCCTACGATGATTTTGCATCGGAACGCTCTGTTGAAACAAATGGCACGGAAACCACTGCTTCCACGCCTCCCGGCGCACGATTGCAGAGCGTCAGATCGCAGGCTTTGCCATAGAGGCTCTGCAGGCGCGTGCGCACGTTCCAAATGCCGATGCCCAACTGCGTGTTCTCCCAGCCTGCGGGAAGACTCGGGCCATCATTGTAGACGCGTAGCACAAGCGTAGCGTTCGAGCGCGAGGCTGCTATGTGAATTGCGCCCCCTTGCACGCGTTTGGCGATGCCGTGCTTGACGGCATTCTCGACCATCGGTTGCAGGATTAGACTGGGAACCTGCGCGGACAGCACATCAGAGGGAACATCCACTCTGAACTGAAGGCGTTCGGCAAAACGTGCTTTCTGAATGTCGATATATTTCTGCGTGAATTCCAGTTCTTCGGCCAGCGGAACCTGATGGCGCTCGGAGTGTTCGAGTACCTTCCGCAAAAAGTCGCTCAAGCCGGCAATCATGCTTACGGCCGTGTCGTTTTCGTTCTCGCGCACCAGGCCGGCAATCGAATTGAGGGCATTGAACAGGAAATGCGGCTCGATCTGGCGGCGCAAGGCGTTGAGCTGAGCTTTCGAGAGCTGCTCGTTGAGGCTCGCGGTTTCGGCTTGCTGCAAAGCGAGCTTGGCGCGCGAGTCGAACAGGTATACGACCAGCAAGAGCACACTATAAAGAATCAGATCGGCCAGCATTCCGCCATAGAACTTGCGGGGCCAGATCTCGGGAAACGGATTCGATCCGTGCGGAAGCGCCCAGGGATTCAACAGGGACTCCCACATTGCGAGCCACATGGAATAAATTAGGCCAATGAAGCCGCATGCTGGGAGATGTGCGATCCAGGTCGAGGCTTTTCTCCACTGCACCGCGGGATACCTGCGTCCAAGATAGAAAACGAGAGGAGTTGACAGCGCCCAGGGCAGCCACGCGACAAAAAGCGTGAAGAACAGGCGTACCCAGTAGTGGTGCATGCCTTCGGCACGCATCACGAAGACGTTCTGGGTGGCGTCGAAGAGGGCGATGCCGCCCCAGATGGCGGCGATCCAGAACCATCGTGGAGAGTCGGAATGTATGCGGGCGTCGCCCATAACAGGATCGTATTGTAGGGTCAGGCGGATGCGCCAGACAATGCAGCGAATCGACGGCTGCTTGCAGGGAAGATCGGACGTTCGGCTCTGGGCTCTGGGCTCTGGGCTGCCGGAAGGCGGAACGCAAGAACCGGGGGCGGAAAGCGGAAGCCTAGAGCCGAATGTCAGAATCGGTACTGCGGCGGCGCTATTCTCTTGTCGCGAAGATAGATCTCTGCCTGCCCCCGATGATGAGCGATGTGCACATACATGGCAAGCAGCACTTCGCGACCGGGCATGCGACCGTCAGGCGAGACGTGCGGTCGAGCGATCTGCTCATCGGTAGGGTTGGGGATCACGGATGAACAGTAGTCGAACGACTTTCTGAGAAACGTGACGCGCCCTCCTTCTCGATAGGAGAAGGAAGGTTCGGGGGAGCCACATCCCTCAGTCCCGCGCAGAATTGATAATTGGTCACGGCGATATGCGACATGAGTTCCCCGAAAGTCATCGACGGAGGATCAGGGCGGAAATTGTACTCTGCGGGCGGCATTACGTCGGCTACCTCCACAGACAACTTGCTCAAGGCCGAGAAGTGCTGCAGGTGGTCGGCGGCACCTGTGGGCGGCGCGGCGAAAGCGTTCGCAACAACAATTACGAGGAAAACTGCGTGAATCAATGGAAAGCGGGTCATGACATGACCTCCTTGTTTTGTTGAAGCCGCTGGTCCTTTGAATATCGGATCAGCGTAGTACAGTCGTTCGACTATATGTGCCTATGTTTGTGAGCAACGCAAGTACGCATGCAGCCAATCGCCTGAGCTTTGCAGCGGATGGCCTGGCGATGGAGGCACAGGTTGGGGATACTATCGTGCATGACGAACAAACGCGTTTCTCTGCTGCTCGCCGTGATTGTATCGCTGTCGATATCCACGTTGCTCAAATCCGAGCCGCTCCCAGGTTCGGGGCCGGAGTATACCAGCGACGATCAACTTAAGCTGCCGGAGAACTATCGCCTGTGGACCTATCTGACAACCGGTTTCGACATGAGTTACACGCCGAACGCGATGGACATGGGACATCACATGTTCGACAACGTCTTCGCGAATCCCGAGGCGTACAGGAGGTTCCTGGAAACGGGAACGTGGCCTGACAAGACTGTACTGATTCTCGAAGGGCGTCGGGCCGAAGGGAAGGGGTCGATCAACCAGAAAGGCAATTATCAGAGCGCCGACGTAATGGGGCTGGAGGCGCATGTGAAGGACGAGGCTCGCTTCCCCGGCAAGTGGGCCTTCTTTATCTTTGGCGATTCAAAGACGGCCAGGATGGTGCCGACAAACATGGAATGCTATAGCTGCCACGCGCAGCATGCGGCGGTGGATACGACGTTCGTGCAGTTTTATCCGACGCTGCTGCCGATCGCGCAAAGCAAGGGAACGCTGAGTGCGGCATATCAGAAGGAGAGTGCTGGGCAGAAGTAAGCGATTGGCTGTCCGCCAGGGATTTGCACCCATATATAAACGGATAATGCGCCCTCACGCCCGTTCCCATAACCCAAAGGTCGGTGGTTCAAATCCACCCCCCGCAGCCACTTACAAGCTTTTCGGTACCCATTGGCTCCCATTCGTTGCAGCATTGGGTACCGACTCCGCCATTAGAACTCTCACAGAGCAATACCTTCGAACGATCTCACACAGTTCGCGGCACGCTTGTCCTCCGGCATGGCCCTGGCGATCTTTGGGCACAGTAAAAGCAATTTCACCAAGAAATGGTAAGAGCGATTTGCGGGCGTGGGGTTTCTGTGAATGTCCACGCCCTGTGGCAATCCCTTGCCGATACATTTAGATCGATTTTCCGGACACTAGGGGAGGGCACTTTTCGGCGACGCTATTCAGGCTTTCGGCCATCGCCTGAAGAGAGCTCGCCGGTCAAGAGAGCCGTCTGCCCCCGGGAATCGACTGCTCTCCGTTTACTTCGGTCTTGGTGCGGGCGCGCTTTCGCTGGTGGGCTGCACAATTCCTTTAAGTCGTAAATAAGTCACCATGTTCCCATAGTGCTCATCCGTGTGCGCTGTATTGAGCGACAACACGGTGAGCTTCGCTAGCTGGAAGTTGAAGAGTTTCACCATTTGGCTGCCCTTGGCATCGGTCATGCTGTCGAATGTTTTGTTGCAGTATGCAACCGCGTCTTTCACCGCGGCCACAAGATCGGCCTTTGAGGTCTTAGTTTTCTCAAT
>JBPYDQ010001188.1:0-10160 GCA_051986135.1 Terriglobales bacterium
GTCGATCGAACGGCAGAACGGCTGAAGAACGGCGTTTCTGGTGCTCGCCTCAAGTTCCAGCGCATTGACATCTCTCTTCCCGGCATCCCCCGAGCTATCGGCGCCGAACACCCGGTGATCAAGACCATGGACGAAATCGTCTCAGTCTTCCGCAACCTCGGCTACTCCGTCGAGGGAGGCCCGGAGATCGAAACCGACTACTACAACTTCGAATCGCTGAATTTCCCGCCGCACCATCCCTCGCGCGATACGCAGGATACGCTGTTCGTCGCCAAGCAGGAATCCAAACCGCTGCGCGAACGGCTGCTGCTGCGCACGCATACCTCTCCCGTGCAGATACGCACCATGGAGAAGCTCAAGCCGCCCATTCGTATCGTGATACCGGGCCGGGTGTATCGCAACGATCCGCTGGATGCGAGCCACTCGCCGATGTTTCATCAGATCGAGGGCCTCGCCGTCGATTACGACATCAAGTTCGGCGATCTGAAGGGCACGCTGGATCACTTCATCAAGGCGTTGCTGGGTTCGAGTGTGAGGACGCGTTTCCGTCCGTCGTTCTTCCCCTTCACCGAGCCCAGCGCAGAGATGATGGTTTCCTGCTTCATCTGTGGGGGAAGCGGCTGGCGGGGGAACGATCCTTGTCGTCCTTGCAAACAGTCAGGCTGGATTGAAATCCTGGGCTGCGGCATGGTTGATCCGAATGTCTTCGAATTCGTCAAGCACAATGGCTACGACCCGAAAAAAGTCAGTGGCTTCGCTTTCGGCATGGGGGTTGACCGACTCGCGATTCTGAAGTACGGCGTGGATGACATTCAATTGTTTTTCCAAGGTGATGTGCGATTCCTGGAGCAGTTTCGATAGATGCTTCTAGCCGCTCGCTGCCGGGTTGCAGCAACCTTACCCCGCTCGATTGCGGGGAGTCAGCGGCTGGTGGCTCCGAGCCCATATGAAATTTTCTCCCACATGGCTGCGCGACTTCGTGGACCTCGCGGTCGATCACCATCGTCTTGCCGACGACCTCACGTCCGTGGGTGCGGGCGTGGAAGGCATCCTGGGCCAGGGGGACTCCACCGTTTTCGACATGGAGATCACTACCAATCGCCCCGACGAAATGAATCATTATGGCCTGGCTCGCGAGGCTGCAGCGATCTACCGTCTGCCCCTAAAAAAAATTGCCCACCGGCTGCCCACGGCTAGCCTTTCAGCTCCATTTTCGATCGAAATTCAAGAACCGGATCTGTGCCCTCGCTTTAGCGCGCGAGCCATCCGCGGCGTGACCATCAAGTCCTCGCCCGCTCAGGTGGCCAACCGGCTTCGCTTGCTCGATCAGCGGGCAATTAGCAATGCCGTCGACGCCACGAACTACGTACTCTGGGAAATAGGTAAACCCACGCACGTATTCGATCTCGATTTGCTGGTGGGCGGCAGGATCATTGTCCGCCGGGCTCGCACGGGGGAGACGCTAAAGACGCTTGACGGCGTCGAACGCAAGCTCACCACCGAGGACCTGGTGGTTGCCGATGCGCGTAAGCCCGTCGGCCTGGCCGGCATTATGGGTGGCTTCGATATCATGATCACCGAGAACACCCGCAACATCTTGATCGAGTCAGCCTGGTGGGATCCCCTCACCATCCGTAAAACTTCCAGGCGACACGGACTCCATACCGACGCGTCCCATCGCTTCGAGCGCGGCGCTGATTTTGAATCGACGGTCGTCTCGACCAACCGCGTAGCCGAACTGATCCTCGAATCGGGTGGAGGGGAACTCGCCGGCGAGGTGGTGGACGCGGTCGCCAAGCGAATCGATCAGGCCCCGGTCGCTCTGCGGCTTTCCGAAGTTCGTCGCATTCTCGGCGATCAGCCCAGGGTCGGGGAAATTCCGAGCATTCTGGGGAGGCTCGGATTCAAGATCAGCGCCGAGAGAAACGACGCCACTGAATGGACGGTAAAGATTCCCTCCTGGCGTTTGGACGTCGAGCGAGAAATCGATTTGATCGAGGAGATCGCCCGGCTCTACGGCTACGACAAGTTTCCCAATACGCTGCCCGCATACGCCGGAGCGGTCATCGAGCAGCCCCAAGCCAAAAAGCAGGCAACTCTGCGCTCCCGCCTGCTCGCCCTTGGCTACAACGAAGCGTTCTCCTTAACTTTCATCGCGCCTGAAGAGGCGGCGAAATTTTCTTCCGGCACCGCCATCGAACTTCGGAACCCGCTCAACGAAGAGGCCTCGATGATGCGCACCTCGATGGTACCGGGCATGCTTAACATGCTGGCCTACAACTTGAATCGAGGCACCAATGATGCCAGGCTTTTCGAGATTGGCAGCGTTTACGAATATGTAGGCGACAAGCCGCTCGAGACCGAGCGCGCTTCGGTCGGGGCAACGGGACACGCCCTACCTCCCAACGTGCATCAGACGGGGCGCGCCTATTCCTTTTTTGACATGAAGGCCGACATAGAGACTTTGCTGGGGAACTTCCAGCACGACTCGCTGTCGTTCGATGCCAAGCCTGCCGAGTATTACCATCCCGGACGGTCCGCCCGTGCGGTTATGGATGGAGTCATGGTAGCGCAGTTTGGCCAAATTCATCCCGAGATTGCCGCCGCCCGCAAATTCCGCCAGGAGGTGTTCGTCGGCGAGTTGTACCTCGATCAGTTATACCGGCAACGGTTGCGCCAGCCACGCTACGAGGCGTTGCCTCGCTATCCGGGTATGGAGCGCGATTTCTCATTTACCTTCTCCGATTCTGTGCTTTTCTCCCAGATCGAGGGCCGAGTGACGAGTCTCGGCATTGCCGAACTGCGCAGCTTTACTCCTGTGGAGATCTTCCGCGGTGGAGCTATCCCGGCCGGCAAGTACTCCCTGCTGCTGCGGGCCACGTTCCAATCCGGGGAGCGTACGTTGCGGGAAGACGAGGTTGCGCAATGGTCTTCCCGGATCATTCGCAGCCTGGAGCCACTCGGCGGATCGCTGCGCTCTTAAGAGGCGCTTCACCGGGGAGTCGTTGTTCCGCCCCCAGCCAATGTCTTGTGCGCGCAACTGCCCGTCGATCACCAGATCGGTCGATGTGCTAGTCTTACCCAGCATGTCCGAAGCAGCAGCCCAACCGAAGCATTTCCTGAGCGGCAAAGTCGACGACTTCACCGAATCGGTCATCCGGGAGATGACGCGGCAAGCGCTCGTGCACGGCGCCGTCAATCTCGCCCAAGGCTTCCCCGATTTCCCAGCGCCTGAGGAAATCAAGCAAGCCGCGCAACGAGCCATCGCCGCCGATATCAATCAGTACGCGATCACCTGGGGCGCGAAGAGCTTACGTCAAGCCATCGCCCGCAAATGCCAGCAATGGCAGGGCTTTTCGCTCGATCCGGAGCGTGAAATCACGGTTTGCTGCGGCTCCACGGAGTCGATGATTTCTACCCTGCTGGCAGTCTGCAACGCAGGCGATGAGGTCGTGATATTCGAACCCTTCTACGAGAACTATGGGCCGGATGCGATCCTGTCGGGCGCCAAACCACGTTTCGTGAAATTGCGGCCGCCCGCCGCACCCGATGGCGAATGGACCTTCGATGAGGCCGAACTGCGCAAGGCCTTTCACGATCACACCAAAGCCATCGTCCTGAACACGCCCAATAATCCGACGGGAAAGGTGTTTACCCGCGACGAACTGAAATTGATCAGCGACCTGTGTCTGGAATTCAACGTCCTGGCCATCACCGACGAGATTTATGAGCACATCCTCTACGACGGGTCGCACCATGTTTCGATCGCCACCTTCGACGGCATGCGCGAGCGCACGGTCACCATCAACGGTCTATCCAAGACTTACAGCTTAACCGGCTGGCGAGTGGGCTGGACCATCGCTCCGCCCGAGATCACCGATGCCATCCGAAAAGTCCACGATTTTCTCACCGTAGGCGCGCCCGCCCCTCTGCAGGAAGCCGGGGCCGTGGCTCTCGATTTCCCCACGCGCTATTACCAGAAATTGGCTGAGAATTATCGCGCACGGCGCGACCACCTGCTGCCGGCTCTGGCCGAAGCGGGATTCCACTGTTTCCGCCCGCGCGGCGCGTATTACGTAATGACCGACATCAGTGCTTTTGGATTTTCGAACGACACGGCGTTCACCGAATATCTCGTCAAGGAGATTGGGGTCGCGGCGGTAGCGGGATCGAGTTTCTATCATGATCCCCGAGATGGCGCCCAGCAGGTTCGCTTTGCCTTCTGCAAGCGTGATGAGACTTTGGAGGAAGCCGCCCGCCGTTTGAGAAGAATCCGACGCTAACGCACCCGGGTGCATGTTGATGGGCGCGATTTTTGCAACTCCAGTCCCGACTGAGACCTGACAGGTTTCCCTCTTGGCTGCTCCTGGCCCACCTGATCGCCAGACTCGCGTAATGGTAAGGACACTGGTCCGAATTAGCCGACTCCTTCCACAACCTTCTGGGTTATACTGCCAACCCGGATCAAAATCTCTCAGGGAACGAGCGAAATCATGTCTGTGCGAGCAGTAGAAGAGGTATCTCAGCAGGTTCCTGCCGACGATTTTCACGCGCTGGAAACGAAAGTTTATCGCACCATTGAGCTGTACAAGGCTGCGCGCGAGGCCCGCGCCGCCGCGGAACGCGACGCGCACCGCCTGCGTGAACAGATTGAACAGAGAGAAGAGGAAGTCGACAGCTTGAAGAAAGAGGTCATTTCTTTGCGCAGGGAACGGGAAGAAGTGCGCAGCCGCGTGGAGAAGATGCTACGCGAAATCGACTCGATCAGCGAAGAAGCGGCAGCGGTTTAGATGGCACCCGCGCTCGTCGAGCCACCAGGAGGCAGCATGGCCACAATGCCCAAGGAGCAGACCGCGCGCGATTCCCGTAACAGCAGCGTACGGGTAGAGATTTTCGACCAGGCCTACAACCTGCGCGGTTCCGACCCGCAATACATCATGAAGCTAGCCGAATATGTCGACGGCAAGATGCGCGCCGTCGCCGAAGCAACCTCAACCGTCGATAGCATGCGGCTTGCCGTTTTGGCTGCTCTCAACATCGCCGACGAGTACCACATCGCGAAACGTCAAATAGAGGGCAACTCCACGGACTATGTGAAGCGCGCCATCCGCCTCTCGCACGTGCTCGATGAGGTGCTGGAAGAGAGCCGCGTCTCCAGTCCGGGATCGTAAGTTCCTGCTTTTTGCTACCCCAAGTTTTCCTCCCTCCCTGCTTTTGTTGAGCAACCTTTCTGCCATCTTTTTGGGCACCACCCCTTGCGCATCGCTCCTGAATTCCCTAGCATCAAACACGGAAAGCCGGCCTGCAAGGTTGGTGTTGGTAGCAACCGATTTTTGAACCAATGCCGAATGAACGGGGACTTGACTCGAATTACGATCCGGTGTGCGACGTTCCGCCAAGCGGAAATGCCTAATGGGTCGCGGCGGGTTCCCACCGTCTAAGACGGGTTCATTTTCGGCCTGCCACACGGCCGCGTGGGTCGGCACCTCCTTTTAGTCCTTGATTCGTGGCTGCGAACCGATTCCTGGCCTGCTAAACTGGTTTCGTATCAAATTCCACCGCTTCGGCATCTAAAATATTAGTGTTTCCCCGCTTATTTCATATCGGCAGCTTCAGCATGCCTACCTATGGTTTCCTGGTCGCCGTAGGCGTGCTGCTTGGACTTTGGATCAGCGTTCGGAATTCCGAGCGGCAAGGTATCGACCCCGAGAAGGCATGGAACCTGGGCATTGTGGTAGTTCTCTCGGGAATTATCGGAGCCAAAATTCTCTATATCCTGGTTGATCTGAGCTATTACACGGCGCATCCGCGAGAAATTTTCAGCTTAGGAACATTGCAGGCGGGGGGAGTTTTTTCAGGTGGTCTGGTCGCCGCGCTGGCTGCCGCGACCTGGTATGTCCGCGCCAACCGCATGCCGGCGCTGGCCACCTGTGATGCCTTCGCACCGGGTCTAGCCCTTGGTCACGCCGTTGGACGCATAGGCTGCTTCGCGGCAGGCTGCTGCTGGGGCAAGCCCACTCAATCGTTTTTGGGCGTGACTTTTCATAACCCGCTCGCTAATGCCTGGGTTGGAACCCCGCTTGGAGTTCCGCTCGAACCAACTCAGCTGTTCGAATCGGCCGTTGAGCTGGCGAATTTTTTCCTTCTGACCTGGCTGCTCAGGCGAAAAAGATTCGACGGTCAGGTGATTGGTACATATCTATTCCTCTACGGATTCGCCCGTTATTTCCTTGAATTTCTGCGCGACGATCCGGGCCGTGGTGAGGTCTTCGGTGGGGCCATGACCGGCACTCAGCTCATCTCCATTCTGCTCGTGATCGCCGGTGGAGCGCTCTGGTTGCGTCGCAGCTCTGGACCGGCTGCCGTCGCCGCCACCAGATAAAGCATCTTCACGACTTCAGGACACACGGGACAGCAAGGTATATGAGCCCGCGCGAGCTCCGGAGCCTCTCCTGTGCCGAGTCGAAGGATATAGCTCTCTACTGCGGTATTCTTTGCTTCGAATGTCCGATACATTCCCAATCACGTTAACGGTTGAAGCTGACGATGAGGGAAAACGTCTCGATCAGTTCCTCGTAGCCCGGCTTCGGAAGGTAAGCCGGGCGCGCGTGCAAAGGCTTATCAACGAGCGGAAGGTAAGGGCCAACGGCAAGGTAGCGAAGGCATCTCTTCGCTTGAAAAATCAGCAGAGGGTCGAAATTTTGGACGCCGTTCAACTGCCGTCGCTGCGGGCTACTGCCGAAGACATTCCTCTCGATGTGGTATACGAAGACGATCATCTGGCCGTGGTGAACAAACCTGCCGGAATGATGGTGCACGCCGGCGCGGGGGGCACAGACGAGGCCCGCAATCGCGGAACCCTGGTAAATGCGCTCTTACATCGCTTCGCTGCGCTCTCGGGAGTTGGCGGAGAGTTGCGTCCCGGCCTGGTGCACCGTCTCGATCGGGGCACCAGCGGTTTAATCGTGATCGCTAAGACGGATGAGTCGCATCGCGTTCTCGCCGAACAATTCGCCAGACGCAAAGCCAAAAAGACCTACATCGCACTGGTCCACGGTTGGCTAAACCAGGAGCAGGGCACAATCCATGTCAACGTCGGCCGAGACTTGGCACGTCGCACTCGCATGACAACTCGGCGCCAGGGCGGCCGCGAGGCTATCACGCACTACCAGGTCGAGCGGCGTCTAGACACTCCCTATGGCAAATTCTCTTTGCTGAAAATAAAAATTGATACTGGGCGCACCCATCAGATTCGAGTGCACATGGCCTCCCTCCGTCATCCCGTTGTCGGAGACACGCTTTACGGTGCCCCTCGTGAGTTGCAGCCGAAGTCGGTCAAGTCCGCTGGCACTCGTAGGTCAGAGAGACCCCTGGTAATTTCCCGCAACTTCCTTCATGCGGCGGCCCTCGAAATCAGCCATCCCGTAACCAGCGAGGATCTCTCTTTCAGCCGTCCCCTGCCGCCTGAATTGCAGCGCTACCTGGACTGGTTGGAGCAGAAAGACTGAGGCAAGTTGGCTATAATGGAACTCGCAATGAAGCTCTCCTGGATGTTCTTCTTAGCAGTGTTGGCGCTCGCTTCCGCTGTGGTGGCGGGGCAGACGGCCGCGTCGCCGGACCTTCCTTCCGCTCCTTCGGCTGTCAAACGGCAACAACAGCCACCGCCGCCAGCACCGCCCGCCCCGGCTCCCCCTACATCGGCGCCACAGCCTGATGCCCAAGCCTCGTCAACCGAGGCCGCATCCCCTGGGCAGCAACCAGCCCAGGTGACGGGAACAGAATCGCGGGCAGCAGCGCCCCTATCCCCCAGCGCCGAAAGGAACCCGGGGAGTTCGGTTTCCGGCAATCTGCAGGGAGCAGCAGTGGCAGCTGGCTCGGTATCGAGCAAAGAGGACCCTAATGTTGCGACCATCCGCAGGACGGTCAACGAAGTCAACCTTGTATTCACGGTAACGGACAAACACGGCCACTACGTGAAAGATTTGAAGGAAAACGACTTTAACGTGCTGGACGATAAAAAGCCGCCCAAGCAGATCCGCACCTTCCACAGCGAAACCGATCTGCCGTTGCAGGTGGGCCTTCTGATCGACGCCAGCAACTCCGTCCGCGACCGCTTCAGGTTTGAGCAGGAAGCGGCAATTGAATTCTTGAACCAGATCATCCGGCCGGGATACGACAAAGCATTTGTGATCGGCTTTGACACCACTCCGGAAGTCACTCAGGATTTTACGGATAATACGGAGCTGCTTTCGCGCGGAATCCATGCCCTGCGTGCGGGCGGCGGCACCGCCATGTACGATGCGCTTTACTTCGCATGTCGGGACAAACTGCTCAAGGCGCCCCGCAGCAGCTTCGTGCGTCGCGCTGTCATTCTGCTGAGTGATGGCCAGGACAATCAAAGCCGCGTGACCCGTGAAGAAGCCATTGAAATGGCCCAGCGCGCCGACGTAATCGTTTACACCATCAGCACCAATGTCAGCGGAGTCAAGCTGTCCGGCGACAAGATTCTCGAGCGCATTGCCGAGGCAACCGGGGGACGCGCGTTCTTTCCCTTTCAAATGACCGACGTTGCCAACGCCTTTGCCGAGATCCAGGACGAACTGCGCAGTCAGTACTTGATGGCCTATGTTCCCGATGACTTTCTGAACGACGGGCGCTTCCGCACCATTCAAATCACAGCCAACCAGAAAAAACAGTTCCACGTGCGCGCCAAGCGCGGGTATTACGCGCCTGCGAGGTAGCGTTTATGGCGGGCTACTCCGGCACGCCCCTTGCCAAAAAGCTCGGAATCAAACCGAATTCGAGGGTTGCTCTTCCTCGCCTTCCCGGCGAGGTTCAGAAAGAGCTTGGCGACGCCCTGGCTGAGTGCCAAATCATCAACCCCGGTAAAGGGACGCTGGATTTCGTCGTCAATTTCGTAACCAGCGAAAAAGAGTTGCGAACATCGTTTTCCAGTTGGTCGAAGAGGCTCGCTCCCCAAGGAATGCTCTGGATCGCATGGCCCAAGAGGTCATCGGGTGCACGAACCGATCTCGCGGAGAACAAGATTCGTGAGATCGGACTGGCCAACGGATTGGTGGACGTCAAAGTATGCGCCATCAACCAAGTCTGGTCAGGACTGAAGTTTGTAGTCCGAGTGAAAGACCGCCCGGCCCGCGGCGACAAGACGGTGTCGCGCCTGCGGGGTCGTGGGCAGGCCTGATTGAATCTGATTTCGAATTTTTACCGGGTGGTCGTCGTCAGCGCAACGAAAGATCGATTGCACCCCATGTTTTAGCCAGCTCGGACGGCTGCTGGCTCGGATGCGGGTTCTGGTCGAGCTTATTGTCGCGCAATCGCGTAGTAGCCGTTACGCGCCTGGATCTTGAAATCCTTGTTCTTCGGATGAATATCCACTTTACGGAAGGACCCGTCCAGCTTGCTATTGGTCGGAGTATAGCCAATGTTGTATTGGCTGCGCAGTTCCTGTGCAATTTGCTGGAAGGCCTGCTTTAGCTTTTCTTCCTTGTTTCCCACCTCAATAACACGCCCTCCAGTTTCGCTGGCCAATTTCTTCATGGCGGTGTCACCGGAATAGCCCCCGAAACCATAGAACCCGCGGTCCGCGATTAAGAGCACGTATACGATCGAATCAGCCTTCTGCGCCGCTTCGATTGCGTCTCGAATGGTTAACTGGCTGCCCTGATCCTCACCATCGGTCAAGATAATCATGGCTTTGCGGCCGACCTGATTGGCCAACTCGTCGTGTCCAGCCAGATAAACGCCGTCATAGAGCAGCGTGCCCCTGGGAGTACCTGAACAGGGTACCGGCCCCCCTCCTATCCCCGGAACCCCCCCGCAACTGCCTCCTCCGGTGTTGATGCGTGCCCGGTTCAAGGCAACGTGTAAATCACGAGTCGAGCTGGTGAAATCCTGCAGCAGTTCAACGTTGACATCGAAGCTGATGACAAAAGCCAAGTCCGCAGGGCGCAGAATATCGGTTAAGAATTGACTGCCCACTTCTTTTTCCATATCCAGAACCCGCTGCTGGCTACCGCTGCTGTCGATCAGAATGCCAAGGGTCAGGGGCAGATTGGATTCGGCGGTGAAATACTTAATCGTCTGCGGCTTGCTGTCCTCAATGACTTCAAAGTCATTCTTCGTGAGAGCTGGAATTAATC
>JBPYDQ010001189.1:0-5054 GCA_051986135.1 Terriglobales bacterium
GCGAAGGCTGGTAATTGGCCCGAGCCCAGCCCAGGAAATGCTCGGGCTCTTCGGAAAAGGCACTCATCATATCGGCGGGCAGGTTCAGCAAGTGACACTTGTAGTTGGCGCCGTAGGCCACACCGCGTCCGGGTAAAGATCCTTTATCCAGCAGGGCAATTTTCAGGGTGGGAGCACGGTATAGCAGTTGGATAGCGAGTATCGTCCCGCTGAAGCCGCCTCTGACAATCAGAACGTCAAATCGCGCAGAATTCATCTCACGACTCCGCCTGTCGTGCACACTGAAATCGGGCGCCGGCCAGGTTCGACAGCGCCCTTCGCGTTTCTCGTATGAGGCCCCACGCATATCTGCCTGCGCGATCAGAATGCGAGTTGGATGCGGCTCATTAACACGTTCTCGCTGTGCAGAGGAGTCACCGTACTCAGGGCCATCCGGAAATTCGTGTGCTCGTAGTTGGTCACCAGTTTGACAAAACGGTTCAGGTACCAGTTGATGCTCACTCCGTACTCATGCGCTTCCTGGGCGGACTTTTTCGGATCGGCAAAGAGTGGAAAGGCGTCTTGGTCGATCCGCAGCTGACTGGTTCGCAAGGCCAGCTCCACGGCGCCCCAGTGACGAAAACTCCGGTTGGGTTCGAAGGAATAGCGCGGGCGAACACCGCCATAACTGTTCTTTTCTCCGGTGAGAACAACTGAGGCCGCCACCTGCCAGGCCTCGTTGCGCAGGCGGCCATCAATTTGCTTGTTCAAAACTTCCTGGGAGGAGATGGCATACTCGCCCATCAGGCCAACCGGTCCATAATAGTAATATGCTTGGGGCACGACTCGGTTGTGCTGACCGTTCGCCAAGGCGCCGGATGAGTATTTGAAGAATGTGCTCTGCCCAACGGTTTTCAAGCCGGAGATGGTGCCGTGCTGATCTCCGGCGGACCCCCCCACGCCGATCCCGAACTGACGGATGGCATTTATCTTCGTCGTAGCAAACGGTTGAAAAAATATTCGAGCGGCAGCCTCATTGTCCTGGATCCACTGAAAGTTTCCGTTCGCTCCATCATTGGCTCCGTTGAAATAGCCAACTTGATAGCCGATCGAATTGGAAAGGAGAGCTCCGCTAATTTGCGCCCCCATGTAACGCAAGGGGACCAAGTCAGACGCTAGCGAGCGCTCGGCAAAGGTCAATTCCCGGTCCGAACGCAAAACCTCCAATCCAATCGGCTCTTTGAACTTGCCCACACGCAGTTTGGCGAAGGGCAATGATTTCAATTCGAGATAGGCTTCTTGGATCTGTGGATTGTTCTGTCCAAAATCGGGCATGAAGCGAAAGTCCACGGCGTTGAATAGCGTGCCCTCAAACAGGGGACGTATGCGCCGGAACAGGAACTGATCCAAACCTTCTCCCTTGATGTTGTTGCTAAACATTCGGTCATCAGCTTGCACGTAACCATGCACTTGCAAGCGGTATCCTTCGTCGTGCGTAGAAAAGATTAACCCGTTCGAACCAAAGCTTACTGGAGATGTTGCCTGTGGGGTGGCAACAACTGGTTCGACAGCCGCCGAATCATCGCTGTTGAGATTCGATATCGCCTGAGCTTGGACGAGTCCAGTCACACACAGCAGAACCGCCATAAACAACAGAGATTTACTCATACCTGTTCTCCTATATGCCTCTTGTTGCATCCACTTCCATCTCGCCGGCGGCCCCAGCCAGACAAGGTTAATCAGAATAATTCCTATCTACTTACTTGACTTAAACCCAGAGCAATCCGTCAACCATTTCCCATTCCTCCCCGAATCCGGATAAACCCGGCTCTATCAGCGTGCTATCCGATGTCTGAACACCCCGGGAAACAACCCGTTGTGCATGTTCTTCGAAGTTATGCCGTCGATGCCGGCGCTAATCCCCACCTTTCCTGCAGGCGCCTCTCTACGGTTTTGAACACCAGGCCGTCGACGATATACCCGAGGGCGATAATCAGCAGCATTACTGCGATCACTTGGCTCATGTCGTTTAGGTCGCGACCCATCATCAACAATTGACCGAGACCCAGACTGACGAAAATCATCTCTCCCGAGATCAAGGAGCGCCAGGCGAATGCCCAGCCCTGCTTGAGCCCGGTTACGATGTAGGGCAAGCTGGCGGGCAAGGTGACATACAGGAACAGCTTCCATCCCTTTGCGCCCAGATTGCGGCCGGCCATTGAGTAAATCTTGGGTAATTGTTTTCGCCCTGTTTCCATGCTGATCGTTACCGACAGGAGCGATCCCATGACCACTACAAAGAGAATGGCTTTCTCAGTTAATCCAAACCAAAGCACCGCCATCGGTAGCCAGCAGATGCTTGGCAAGCTCTGTAGGCTGACCAGAAGCCCCCCAACCGTTTCCTCGAGGAATTTGCTGCTGGCGATGCCCAAACCCAGAATCATCCCCAGTACTACCGAGATTCCGTATCCGACCAGCATGCGTCGCATGCTGACCCCAATGGCGATCCAGAAACTGTGATCGGCGAATCCTGCCCACAGCGCCTCAACCACGCCCCAGGGGGTGGGAAAAATGTAGGGCGGCCAAACTCTCAGCCTGGCCAGGATCACCCACACAGCAATCAGGCCCGAATAGAACAGTACGCAGCTAGCGGTCCGCTTCATGGTCGTACTCGGCGTCCAGGGATTTGTTTATCTCTTCACGCAAGTCGTTAAGGATGTCTCGCGCGGTCGTGGCCACTTCCAGATCCTCCAGGTGACGCGGCCGGGCTAGTTCGATGGGATATTCGCTTTTCACCTTTCCTGGCCGGAACGTTAGTAGCACCACGCGATCGCCCAGGCGCACCGCCTCGCGTACGTTGTGAGTCACAAAAATTACGGTGCGCCCTGTCTCTGCCCAGATGCGTTCCAGTTCGTCATGCAACAAGTCGCGGGTCTGAGCATCCAGCGCGGCGAACGGTTCGTCCATGAGAAGTACGTCCGACTCGGTCGCCAACGCTCGAGCCAGCGCAACTCGCTGTCGCATACCCCCGGAGAGTTGATGGATGTAACTGTCCTTGAACTGACGTAGGTGAACCAGGCGCAGGTACTGATCCACTTTGGCTGCACGTTCCGTTCTCCTAGTAGCCTTCATCCGCATCCCGAACTCAACGTTCTGCGCCACCGTCAACCAGGGAAACAATCCCAGCTCCTGGAAAATAAGAATTCGGTCGGTGCCAGTTCCCTCGACCGCTTTGCCGTCGATGAGCACTTCCCCGGCAGTTTGGCGTTGCAGGCCCGCGACCAGATGCAGCAAGGTCGACTTTCCGCAGCCGGATGGCCCCACAACGCAGAGAAACTCTCCGCGCTGTACCTCGAGGTTAATGTGCTCCAACGCAATCAACTTGCCCTTGCTATTGGCGGTGTAGGCCAGGCAAATATCGTTCAGCGCGACCTTGGGGGTCGAAGTCCGAGCAGGCGCGGGGAATACGCTGAAATTTCTTGCTTCGCGCGGATGCAAGAACGCACGGCGCACCACCCGATGTTCCTTGCCAACCTCAGGGGCCGCGGTGCGACTGTTGGGAGTCGGAGTCATTGGATTAATTTCTTCCCCTTTTCCGCCAGGACCTCATTCAGCAGCTCCAGCTCGTACATGTGGGAAAGATCAGGCATCTGGCGTCCCAGAAAACCGGCCTCGAAGGCCGACTGAGCCGCTTTCAACAGCGCCGCTCGCAGCGGATCGTAGGTGACTGCCAGACGGCTAAAGGCCTCGTCGAAAACATCACCGGGCAGCGCCTTTCCCGTCTCTTTCTTGATTTGTGAGTTGAGAATCACTTTCGCCTCGGGAAGGTGACCGTTAATCCAATCGGTAAGACCAACATGCGCCCGCAACCAAGCCTTCACTAGGTCCGGATGCTCCCTCAGAAAGGCGGTCCTGACCACGAGTTGCGCGGTCACGAACTGCCCTCGTGGCCACAACTGGCGTTCGTCGAGGAATATGCGTCCATTGGCTTCGTGAACCAGGCGAGAAGCCCAAGGCTCCGGTGCCCACGCGCCGTCGAGTTGTTTCTTGGCAAACAAGGTGAGTTGATCCGGATTAGCCACCGGAATAACCTGCACATCGCCGCCTTTGTCGGTTGTCTTCAGGCCGTGTGCTTTGAGCCACGCGCGCAGCGCGACGTCCTGCGTGTTTCCCATCTGCGGTGATGCGATGCGTTTGCCGTGAAAATCTTCAAGAGTGGAAATTCCAGCATCGCGGCGGACTACGAGCGCAGCTCCACCGCTGGTGGCCCCGGCGATGGTCCGCACTGCTGCACCGTCGGAGCGCACATAACCGTTGATCGCCGGGTTGGGCCCGATGTACGTCATATCAAGCGCGCCGGCGAACATGGCCTCTATGGCTGAGGGCCCGGCGTTAAAGCTCTTCCACTCAATCTTGACCTCGGGTCCCATGGCCTTCTCAAACCAGCCATTCGCTTTTCCGACCATTGCCTGAGGATGCGTAATGTTGGGGAAGGCGCCGACTCGGATCGTGGTCTGCTGAGCAAAGGCAGCGGACGCAGTTACCAAGATCAGAATGAATAGAAAGAACTTAGTTTTCATGAGCGCCTTTGCTCCCATGCACCACCATGGGCAGCACACTGCCTTCTTTTTTCCTACGTGTACGCTTCTTCACTCCTGAGTTCGGCGATCCGGAATTGGCCAAGAGATCGGCCAGGCTGGTGCGGTCCAGGATTTTGGCCGCCGCGTCCCGCACTTCGAGGAAAACCATATAAAGCGAGCGGTGGGGTAGGTCGCGGTCAATCAAGTCACGCAACGAATCGGCATCGCCAAAAGGAGCCAGCGGGCCGTCAATCAGGCGAATGATTTCGCTCAAGTAAATTTCCGACGGCGGTCGGCGCAGTTGATAACCGCCCTTGGCCCCGCGAACGCTCTCAACGATGCGGGCGTTCTTCAACTCCAGAAGGATCAGCTCCAGAAACTTCTCGGGCAGATCCTCTTCGTAAGCGATTTCGCGGATCTTGATGGCGCCCTGATGGTAGCGCCGCGCCAACATCGTCAGTGCCTGCAGAGCGTAAAGGCCTTTCTGGGAGACCC
>JBPYDQ010001190.1:0-8802 GCA_051986135.1 Terriglobales bacterium
GTGCACCCAGTCGCATCGGAGGACCCCATGTACCCGCGCCGCTCGACGTATAAACGAAAAGGTCGCCCAAGCGTCTCAGGCCATAGGTGTATTCTTGAAAAACTCTCCGCGTGAAGTACGTGAAGGGAAAAACCTGGCCCGCATGAGTATGCCCACTAAGCTGTAAGGAAATACCCGATTGGGCCGCAACCCTGACTCCGAAGGGAGCGTGCGTAAGCAGGATGCAGGGCTCCGCGGGGTCGAATTCCCTTTTAACAATCGACTCGAGGCGGCTCGGGCTGGAGGCATCGCGATAGCGCACGCCGATGATCTGCATCCCCTCGACAGACTCCTTTTCATTCTCGAGAACGCGGATACCGGCTCCACGAATTGCGTCCAGGTATTGCTTAGGATCGCCAAACTCTTCGTGGTTGCCAGTCACGAAGTAAGTGCCGAAGACCGGCCTGAGCTCTTGCCATGGCCCAATCAACTCTTTTGCATCCACCCTGCTGCCGTCATACAAATCGCCAGTAATGAAGATGGCGTCAGGCGCGACCTGCTGAAGCAGGCGCACGATGCGACGGAGAAATGATCGGCCATGGACATGGCCAAGATGGGTATCGGTGACCTGTGCCGCGAGACGCCCCCGCCAGGCTCCGGGGAGGTTCGGGATCTTTACTGTGATTCGTTTCACACGCACCCGCTGAGCCCTCAAGAGTCCGTAAACCGCAAGGACAAGAGCCAATTCCCATCCCGTGGTGCCTAGCGCAGAGCGACTCACGTGAAAACCGACAGCAGTTGGCAACAGATATGCGACCCAGGAAAAGCATGCGCCCAGAACGAAGGAATTGAGAAAACCGAGCCACGTCGCCGCAATTTTGTAATAGAGCCGGACCACGAGATTGTTGTAGCGGTGAGACAGTAGAGTGGCGCTCACGAAGCTCAATGAGAGAACAAGCAGTAGAATCTGGGCGGGCACTATATGAACGCGAGGACCTTCGAAGAATGCCCAGGTTCGATAGATGAACCAGTGTGCCAAGAACAGAATGAGTTGAACCGTGGCAACAAAAGCGGCAATGCGGGACCGGTTGATCTCCCGTGGCAGTGACTTAGCCGCTGCCTCGGTTCCAATCGGGGCAGAAAGATTAAGGGATTGTGAGTTCATAGATTGTCGCTCGACCTCTGATTGCCAACAATATTTGGCAACCATTCTCTCCGACGTAGGTTATTGCTGCCATCCTCCCCCGAGCGCTTGATAAAGCTGGACCAATGCGATCAGTTCGTTGCCTTGGGCCTGAGCCAATCCCAGTTCTGCGCTGAACGAATTCGTTTCGTTCGTCAGCACCTCGAGGTAATCGGTCGTTCCCGCTTTGAACCTCACCTCGGAGAGTCGCGCTGCGTCCCGTGCTGATTTCCACAGTTGCTCCTGCTGTACCCTGAACTCGCGATCCTTGCGATATGCAACCAGCGAGTTCGACACGTCGCGAAACGCCCCTTGGATGGTTTGCTGGTAGATGAGCAAAAATTGCTCCCGTTGCGCCTCGGTGAAGCGGACGTTGGACTTGATGCGCCCGCCCTCGAATATCGGCTGGGTCAAAGACGCACCGAAGTTCCACGATCCCGCCGGAGCGGTAAAAAGGCTGGTCAGTGCTGGCGTTTCAAATCCGGCGGAGCCGGTGAGCGAGATTTGGGGAAAGTATGCGGATCGGGCCACGCCGATCTGGGCGTTTGCTGCCCTCAGGTTCTGCTCTGTCTCGCGAATATCGGGGCGCCGCTCAAGGAGAGACGAAGGCAAGCCCGCCGGCACCTCCGGAGCGTGAGGCTGCTCCGTTAACCTCAATCCCCGAGGAATGTCGCCCGGGTTTTGGCCCAGAAGAATGCTGAGGGCATTTTCTTGTTGTGCGATTTGCCTCTCAAAGTCGGGAACCTCCGCGGCAGCTGTGTAAACTAGCTGCTCTGACTGCCGCACATCCAGCAAGGAACTGAGGCCGTGTTGCTCGAGCGTTTGGGTCAGCTTCAAAGATTCGTTCCGCGAACCCAGCGTTCGCTTGGAAATTTCCAGCTCGAGATCAAGTTCCCGCAGCTGAAAGTATCCTGTCGCAACGTTCTCAACAAGAGTTGCCATGACCTGCTTCTGCGCCCATTCATTGGCAAGCAAATTTGCCCGCGCAGCCTCGGTGGCGCGACGGTATCGCCCCCAAAAATCCAGGTTCCATGCGGCCGATGTGGTGACTTGCCCGAGGCTCACCTCAAAGGAAGGAACGGGACCGATTTGCGGGGTGCGCTGGTCGGTCAGCGAACCACCCGCCTGCAGCGAGGGATATTGGTCCGCGCGAGTTATGCCGAGCTGAGCCTGAGCTTCGAGAATGCGGGTTGCCGCAATCCGCACGTCATAGTTGCTCTTGAGGGCGGTACGAATGAGTTTTCGTAGTTCCTCGTCCTGGAAGACGTCCCACCATTTCTCGTCACCGAACGAGGCTGCGGTTCGCTGCGAAGTGGGGGGCGTCGTATTTTGCTCCGATGTCGTGGGCGCCTCTGTGGACGCCCCACGATATACTCCTGGAACATCGACGGCCGGGCGCTTGTAATTTGGGCCGACCGTACAGCCGCTCAACACGGCAAAAGAGAGAAGCAGAATTGACAACGAACCAGTCATCCGTCGAGTCATGTCAGTCTCCATTGCTCTCCTGCAGTACATACGACGGAGCAGCTTCGGGCCGCGGCTCGCGACTGGAGCGGAAGAACGAGAATCGGTCCAACACTTTCTCCTGGAATTCTTCAAGGTAGAGATAAATTGCAGGAGTGATGAACAGCGTGATGAACTGCGAGACTACCAGACCACCCACCACCACCAATCCCAGCGGCCGCCGTGACGATCCGTCCGCACCGTATCCGAGCGCAATCGGCATAGCCCCGAGGAGGGCCGCGGCCGTCGTCATCATGATGGGGCGGAAACGTTCCATGCTGGCATCGTGAATGGCCTGATCATCTGCAGTTCCCTGCCTAACCCGCTGCTCCGCAAAATCGACGATCATAATTCCGTTCTTCTTCACGATGCCCATGAGCATAAACATCCCGATATAGGCGTAAAGCGAAGCTTCGGCGCCGAAAATCCATAACGTCAGCAGGCCCCCAAGCAGCGCTACGGGCAAGGACGAAAGCACCGTGATGGGGTGCAGATAGCTCTCATACAGGATCGCCAGAATCACGTACATAACGAAGACCGCAACCAGCATCAGGATCGCCAAGTCAGAAACCGTGTTCTGGAAGGTCAGAGCCTGGCCCTGCAGCGCACCCTGTACCCCTGGAGGCAAAATCTGTTTCGCTGCCTTGTCCACAAACTGAGTCGCCGGGCCGATGGCGTATCCGGGCTTCAGGTTGAAGAACATGGTCACACTCGTGAACTGATTGATGTGGTTCACCGCTTGAGGGCCAACGACCGGATGCCAACTCGTGACTGCGCTGAGTGGAATCATGCGCTGCCCATCGTCACTTTTGATGTAAAGCTTGCTCAGATCTTCGGGCGCAGAACGTTCATCGTCGGCGACCTCGAGAATCACCTGGTACTGGTCGGTAGCCTTCTTGATCAGATAGCTGTAGTTCTGCGAGTACGCGTCGTGGAGCAGAGTCAGGATTCGCGTTTCGGAGACTCCGTAAAGCTTGGCCTGATCGCGCAGAATGTCGACCTGAAGGTTGGGCGTGTGATTATAGAGATCGGAATTCACAAACAGAAATCCCGGATACTCGGGCATCCTCGCGAGCATCTTGTTGGCCGTGGCATAGACCTCTTCCGCATCGATGCCCGACATGGCGTAAGCGAATTGCCCCTGAGCATTGGCCGTTGCACCGGTGCTGATTTCAAGCGCTGGATTCGGCTGCAGGAAAGCAACGACACCCGGGACCGAATTGGCGATACCACCCATCAGCTGTCCCGCAACCTGAGCAATGGGAGAACGTTCCGATGGATCCTTTAGAAATGCTATCAGGAAAGCCTGATTGGACCCCAGGAACTGCGCGTTCCCGCTCAGGGTGAAGGTGCTGCGGACAGCCGGGTTAGCCTTCATGATCTTTTCCGCCTGGGTCTGATAGGCGTGCATCTGCTCGGGGGACGACCCTTCCGGCGCGACCAGCACACCACGGATGAAGGAGCTGTCGCCCACTGGCAGGAAGGCCTTCGGCACGATATAGAAGAGATACGCGGTACCCACCAGGCAAACCAGCCATGCGATCCCGGAAATCCAACGGTTTCGCAGAAAGAACCAGAGATGGTGACCGTAGATGTCCAGGACGCGCCGCTCGAAAGCGCCGAAGACACGCTCCATCCAAGTCGTCTTGGCGCCAGCCCCCCGGTTGCTCAACAGCCTCGATGTCATTAGGGGCGTGAGGGTGAGGGAGACGATTCCGCTCGCGAGAATCGAAATTACAATGGCAATTGAAAACTCGCGGAAGATTCGGCCCATCAGTCCACTCATGAATACCAGCGGAAGGAACACGGCGGCCAGCGAAAGTGTCATGGCCAAAATCGTGAAGCTGATTTCTTTGGCCGATTCAACAGAAGCATCGAACGCGCTTCGACCTTCTTCCATCAGGCGCACCGTGTTCTCTAGAAACACGATGGCATCGTCCACCAGGAACCCGATGGCCAGTGTGAGAGCCATCAATGAAAGATTGTCGAGACTGTAACCAAGGATCTTCATGGCAATGAAGGTCAAAAGCAGCGAGAGAGGCAAGGCGACGGCAGGAATCAATGTATCGGTGACGCGCCCGAGAAAAATAAAGATGACAATCACCACCAGCACAAACGCGATATAGAGCGTCTCCTGCACATCCTTGATTCCTGTGACGATGGTTCGCGAGCGGTCGTATGCCGGCACGATAACGACTGAACTCGGAAGCTGCGACTGAATCTTGGGCAGGATGGTCCGCACGGAGTTGGCGACGTCCACGGCGTTCACGCCGGCGCGACGAAATACTGCCACGACTACGGTTGCACCCGGCTGCGGATATCCGCGCACCCAGAAACGCATGTCGATCCGTTCGTCCTGCACGCTTTGCCGAGCGCTCGCAACGTCTTTGAGGTAAACCGGCGCGCCATTACTCTGGCCGACGATCAGTTCGTTGTACTCATCCGCAGTCATCAACTGCCCTTGCGGCTCGAGCAGGAACGTACGGTGGGGCCCATCGACCTGGCCTGCGCCGGTGTAGGCCGTGCCATTCTTGATCGCGTTGCTCAGATCCTCGAGCGTGATGTTGCGGACCGCCATCTTCGACGGGTCCGCCTTGATTCGCACGGCCGTCTGCGTACCGTAGACGGCAACTTGACTCACCCCGGGCAGAATGCTGATGCGCTCGCCCACCTGTGTATTGGCGTAGTCGTAGAGCTGTCCCTCGGTTACCGTATCGCTAGCCATGGCGATATACATGATTGGCTGATCGTTCGGGTTGGTCTTGGTAAAGGTGGGAGGACTGGGCAGATCGAGAGGCAGTTGTCCCGAGGCGCGCGTTATCGCGGCCTGCACGTCGGTGGCAGCGCCGTCGAGGCTCTTGTCGAGATCAAATTGCAGCACGAAGCTGGAGTGACCCTGGCCGTTATTGGAAGTCACCAGCTCCAGCCCCGGAATCTGCATAAACTGCCGCTCGAGTGGCGTCGCGACGTTGTTGGCCATGGTTTCCGGAGTTGCACCTGGGTAATTGACCTGAACCTGGATGACGGGGTAGTCGATGGCGGGCAGGTCACTTACCGGCAGACGGAAATATGCAAACACTCCAAACAGGAGCACCGACACAGTCAGTGCAACTGTCATGACTGGACGGCGAATGAAAATCGCGGAGAGGTTCACGACTGCCCTCCCGACGGCGGGTTTCCGTCACCACTGGGGTTCGGCCTCTGGCCGGATGGAGATTTGCCAGCAACGCGTACCTTTCCGCCCGGACGCACCAACATCTGTCCCACGAGCACCACGCGCTCGTTCGCAGCCAGACCTTCGGTCACGACAATATCATCTCCCTGACGTTGCCCAAGCTTTACGGGGCGAAGCTCGGCTGTGTCATCGGTTTTCACCACGTAGACGAATGGGCCTCTCTGGCTGATCTGTGTGGCCTGATTTGGGATCAGCACGGCATTTTTCTCGGTGCTCAAAATGAGCTTCACATCCACGAATTGCCCAGGCCAAAAGTGGTGATCGGGATTGGTCAACGTTGCCCGCAGGTTCACCGTGCCCGAGCCGTTCTGCACCACGTTATCGAGAAATTCGACTCGCCCGATTCTCGTTGCGGTCTCCGGATCGGACGGCAGGCGTACAGCGGCCTTGAGCAGGCCACTAGACATTTGCTTCTGAACCCGCGGCAGATCGCCTTCGGTGATGGTGAAGTTTGCATAAATCGGATCCAGCCGTTGGATCGACAACAACGACGTAGCATTGGCTTGAACCACATTGCCTACGTCGACCAGGCGAGCTCCGGCCCTGCCGTCGATTGGCGAATGAATGTAGCAATACTCCAGATTGAGCTTTGCCGTCTCGAGCGTGGCCTCGGCGGCCGCGATCTGGGCATGATCCACGTCGACAGCATTCTTTTTGGTGTCGTAATCCTGCTGGGAAATAGCGCGCTCTCCAATGACCTCCTTGTCGCGGGCGAATTGGATTTGCGCTAGATCGAGCGCCGCCTTAGCCTGCGCCAGAGTGGCTTCAGCCGAGTCGACCTGCGCTTTGTAAGGCCGCGGATCAATCACAAACAGAAGCTGACCGTTCTTGAGGTTCTCGCCGTCCTGGAAATGACGCTCGACGATGCGGCCTCCGACTTGCGGCGTCACCGTGACCGACTCGAAGGCCGCGTTTCTACCGATCTCGTCGAGGTACTGCGGCGCATCCTTCGCAGTTGCCTTCACTACGGTAACGAGCGGTGCGGGCATGGCCGGAGCCGACAGGCCGTTACCCTTGCTGCACGCAGCCGTCGCCAATATGGCAAGAATTCCCCCGGCGAGCGCTAGCGAAGTTTTGGAAAGAAATACGATTGACCGCACTCTATTCTTATCAGCCATTACCATCCCCAAAAGTTTTCGTGGTTACGCCAAGACCGCCCGCCGGTGGGGCCATCTCTGGCACGACCGTCAATTCGCAGCGCCCACCCTCGATGGTAACTGGATCGTGGTTTCCGATGTGGTGCGCTGTTCGGCTAGCACACCGAGCCGCTTTAGAGCCCGAGCCCGCGCTCCAGCGATGTCGAAATTGGAACAATCCAGAAGAAACCTCAAGTCACGCTCGGGGTAGCCTTCGAGCACGGACATGACGAAAACAAAGCGGTCAAATGGCTTCAAGCCAACGACGGCCGCGAGCTCGGGCGGAAGCCGCTTAACATCTTTCGGTCTGTCAACTGACAGAAATTCAGGGCGCGGTCCGATCATACGAATCGCATTGGCAATGATTGTGCGGCGAGCCCAGGATTCCGCCCACTCCTTGAAAATCGGGTTGCTGCCTTTGGAGTCCTCCAATCCGCGAACAAAGCACTTCTCGGCCAGGTCGGAATCCGCAGTCAAGAGTAACGACAATCGATAAAGACGATCCATGTTATCGTTGAAAATCCGGCAAAAATCCTCGCCAGTTGCATAGAAAGTCTGTGGTGGGGGTACATCGGCTTGCTTGGTGTCAGGAATCTTCACTGTTTCCTCCACATTGGTTGTCGTTTGAGCCTTGTGGGAATCGACATACGGACGCCGCTTTTCTGTCGATTTCCTGTTGGGCCTTAAGCGTTTATGGTTGGCAGCGGCATCGTCGCGCCAACTGTTTCAGCAGGTGTTTTGTCAGGACCCCACACCCTGTGAACCTCGCACCATCCCGCATCAGATTCAACAACGTGCTCTCTCCATCGTGGCCAATGAGGGTGACGTTCGTTAGATCGACGATCAGCTTGCGTCCCTCAAGGTGCTCCCTGGCATGTCGCCACGCACTCTCCACCTCCTCGCTCCAGGGCGAAACCAGTTTTCCTTCGAGTACCAGCTTTCGCTTGCTGTTGGTTTCGAGGATCGAGAGCTTGAACATCTGCGATTTCCGTTAATTCATTGGGCAAGCCGCAGACCAAAAGCACGTCGGTTCGTACCCCCCGCAAGCCTTTGGAAACAAAGTGAAACGGTTAAATCCGCGGAAGTAGCTGTCGAACAGTGTCGAAGCGGATTTCGACATTTGTCGACGATAATTTCGACACTTGTCGAAGATGACAAGAAAGCCAGGATGGAACGAGGCAATGGAAGCCCATTTCGGCTGCCCTCGCAAGCGCTAAACCAAGTTGAGCACGCCCACGCCAGGTCCTAGTCCGGAATGTTTTCCAATTTCGTCCCAATCGAATAGGGCGTGGAGACGTTTGGGGTAACCACCATCGTGTCCATGCCGAAATTCGCGTGGATCAGCACGCGGCAGTGCGTCAACAGCAATTAGATCCTGCGCTTGTGCAAGATCTCGAGGCTCGCGTGTCGCACGCGACAGCTGTCGGTATCTGGGAAGCTGCTGGTCCGTTCACCAATGATCCCGACTTGGGGCTTGGTGCTGAGGAGACGATTCGGGCGGGCACATTTGGAGCGCTGGAATATGCAATGCGGACGAAGTATAGTCGACTCCGGTTGTTTGCCGAGAAATGATCGCCCCGGCGCAGAGTGTGAACTCGAAACTAGTCGTAGCGCCCGGCCAGGCAGTGGCAAGTAGTGAATGAGAATCGCGTGTTCACGACTCAAGTCCCACCTCGAGAACCTCGTGATAGATCCGAGGGTAGGGACAGCATTCGAAAGCCGCTCCGAGATTTGCGCCCCATGCACGGTAAGCTTCCCGCATGTCA
>JBPYDQ010001191.1:0-10858 GCA_051986135.1 Terriglobales bacterium
TAACCCTGCGTTTCGAGATACTGGCACGCCGGGCGCCGGAGATTCGATTCATCTTCGATCAGGAGAATCGTCTCGCCGCTCTGTATTGGTTCGGAAGGCAGGATGGAAAGGCGCCGCACTGGGGGGCTCGCCTGTTTCGGTCACTCGGGGCAAGTACACTTCAAAGGTAGTTCCCTTCGATGGTTCGCTCCGCACCCAGATGTACCCGCCGCTCTGCTTTACGATGCCGTAAACGGTCGAGAGCCCCAGGCCGGTTCCCTTGGTTCCTTTGGTAGTGAAGAAAGGCTCGAAGATGTGACTCTGCGTTTCTGCATCCATGCCCCCACCGGTATCGCTGATGGCGAGCCTTATATACTCACCGAGCCTTACGCCGGCGCGGGATCGGGCGAACGTTTCGTCCAGAGTTGCATTGGCGGTTTCGATGGTTAGCTTGCCGCCCTGCGGCATGGCATCACGTGCATTTACGACCAGGTTCATGATGACTTGCTCGACCTGCCCTGGATCGGCGTTCACCGCTCCTAGTTCGGTTCCCGGCACTACCACCAGATCGATGTTCTCGCCAATCACGCGAGTCAACATACGCGCGTTGTCTGTGACCACTCGATTGAGGTCCAGGATCTTGGGCATCAGCATTTGTTTGCGGCTAAATGCGAGCAGTTGCCGAATCAGCAAGGTGGCGCGCTCGGCGGCACTGGCAATCTCTAGCGCCGGCCTTCTCAGGACAGGATCTCCTCCCATCTTTTCCATAAGAAATTCGCAATAGCCGGAGATGACCATCAGCAGGTTATTGAAGTCATGAGCAACGCCGCCCGCCAGGCGACCGACGGCTTCCATCTTTTGCGACTGCCGTAACTGCTGTTCTAGAGCGCCCTGCTCGCTTACGTCTTCGGCAAAAAGCTCGTAATTCGTAACCCGATTGTCGCGGTTGCGAATGGCACGACCCGACAGTCGCACTACGGTGGTGCCTTGGTCCTTTCGCATGAACTCGACAATCAATCGCGTGAAATCCCTTAGGGAGGAACAATACTGGTGGACCGTGGACCATTCCGGCAAATTGCGATGAAGATCTCCGAGGTTGCGGTTCACGATTTCCTCGGCCGAGTCGTAGCCCAGCATCCGCACGAAGGCCGGATTGGCATCAAGAATTCTCCCTGTGGGTTCACATCGAAAGATTCCGTAGGGAGAGTTGGTCACCAACGAGCGAAAATTCAACTCCGAACGCTCGAGACCTTCCTGCGCGGCTCGTAAGGCGGCGTTGAAAGCGCAAATCAGCAGCGCCACAAAGACGAACAATGCTAGATGAATAAGGGCTCGGCGATGGTCGCCGCGCGAGGCCACGCCGCGGAAGGCAAAATAGGCATTGGCCGTGACGGCGAACGCGGTCGCCACCAGCCCCGGCTTCCAGCCCCCATACCAGGCACTGACCATGACGGCCACCGCAAATACCAGGAGCCGGCTTTCCACCAGATCGGACAAAACCAGTGCAGGAATCAGTGCCAGGATGGTGCTTAGAATCGCAACGCCATAGCGAAGGACGGGAGCGCTCCGTGGCGGAACGATACCTGTACGCAGGCGAGAGCGAAGGCGATGGGGGAGTTTCACTGGCAAGCCTCGGAAAAAATCGTATTCGTTGCAGAACAGCGTGGCGAGTTACCGTAGTACAACTTGCGCCCGTAAGCAACGATTGTCCATCCCGACAATGTCAAAACGCGCAGACTTATTCGAGTATAGATGAATAGCGAGTGTCACCCGGTTCTAAGCCGATTTGCCCTGGGCAACCTTGCAAGTAACCGCTAAAACGCCGAAACTACCTACTGATCACGAAATGAACCTGGGATTCTTTGGCGGTACATTCGACCCCATTCATCGCGGACACACCGCGCTGGCCAGCGCTGCGCAGCAGAAATACAAACTTGCCCGCATCTTCTTCGTTCCCGCCAATGTCCCCCCCCATAAACGGAAACTGCCGATAAGCGCGTTTTCTCACCGCTATGCCATGGTGGCGCTGGCTACCAACCATGATCGGCATTTCGTTCCCTCGCTGCTCGAAGCTCCTCGTGAGAATGGCGCACTCGCCATGGCGAACTATTCGATCGATAGCGTGCGGCGGGTGAAACGGACTCTGCGGAAAAATGATCGACTGTTTTTTCTGATCGGAATCGACGCCTTCCGCGAGATTGCCACCTGGCATGAAGCACAGGCCTTGTTTAAAGAGTGCGAGTTCATCGTGGCCAGCCGTCCCGGCTACTCGCTGGCGGATGTGGCCTGTGCCCTTCCCACGCAACTGCGCCCGGCCGAGGCGGTCACACGCCCGTTCCACAAACAGCCCGCCAAAGGCGACCTGGTGCTGCCCAAGACAACCGTGCATCTGCTGGAAAGCGTGCATCACGACGTTTCCGCAACCCGCATACGGCAGGCGGTCGCCTCCGGTAAGCCACTCACCAGATTCGTGGATGCTCGTGTGGCCGAATACATCAAGAAGACCGAACTCTACCAATAAGCGGGCTACCAATTTCGCGTCCCGCAAGACGGGTTTTCATCCCACCGGAGCCGTGTAAATCGACCATCACCCCCGCCGGCGTTTCGATTTACAATCAAGACTCCTCCTACAACTCTGAATTCTTTGGATTCGGCACTCATGAAAATTGTGGTTGCGGAAAAAATTTCTTCTTCAGCGCTCGAGGTATTGCGAGAACCCGCCTGGACGGTGGTTACTCCCGACCAGTTAGAGGGCAAGCTGGCGTCGGAACTCGAATCTGCGGACGCTCTGATTGTGCGTTCGGCGGTTCAGGTGGACGACGCCCTGCTGGAACATGCCCGCAAGCTACGCGTCGTCGGACGGGCCGGCGTCGGAGTGGACAACATCGATGTTGACGCTGCCACTCGCAAGGGAATAGCGGTCATGAACACTCCCGGTGCCAATGCGGTTGCCGTAGCCGAGCACACATTGGGCTTGATGCTCACCATGGCCCGCTTTATATCCCGGGCCAACGAACTGATGCACGCCGGCAAGTGGGAAAAGAAATCGCTGCAGGGAACCGAACTGTGCGGCAAGGTGCTCGGCATAGTCGGCCTCGGCCGGATAGGAATGGAGGTGGCGCGCCGTGCGCGCGCCTTTGGGATGGATATTGCGGCGCATGACCCGTTTGTCTCCGCGTCCCTCGCCAAAGAACACGGCATTCGCATGATGGAATTGGCGGAACTTTACGCCGCCGCCGATTATTTGACTCTCCACGTAGGCCTGACCCCGCAGACCGCCGGCATGATCAACGCCCACTCTATCCCGAAGATGAAGAAAGGTGTGCGGCTGGTGAATTGTGCACGCGGGGAACTAATCAACGAAACCGATCTGGCAAATGCGCTGAGACAGGGGCAAGTGGCTGCGGCCGCGCTGGATGTGTTCGTGGAAGAGCCACCGAAGAAGTCCCCGCTGATTTCGCTGGCAAATGTAATTCTGACCCCGCACATCGGTGGGTCCACCCATGAGGCGCAGGAAGCCGTCGGCATACAGATTGCGATGCAGGTGAAAGAGTACCTAAAGCACGGCGTCTTCCAAAATGCCGTGAATGTGCCTTCGGTCTCGCACGATGAATATCTCGAGATGCAGCCTTACATCGTGCTAGCCGAGAGGCTGGGGAGTTTTCTAGCGCAGGCCTCCGACGGCAGCCTAAAGGAAATCTTCATTCGCTACAGCGGCCACATCGCTGATTGGAAGACGGAACTGGTACGCAATGCTGCGGTTAAGGGGATCCTGAACCAGGCACTCGAGGAAAAAGCCAATCTCGTGAATGCCGCCTCGATTGCCAGTGCACGTGGTCTCGAACTTCACGAAGCACGCAAGGCGCAGACGGGACTGGGAGGCGCCGGAAGCGTACTGACCATCGAACTCAAGACCAGTTCCGACGAACACCAGATCCGCGGCGCGGTGCTCCGCGGGCATGCTCCGCGCCTGTTGGCAATCGACGGAATTGACGTCGAGGCTCCCCTCGAGCGTAATCTCGTTTATCTTCGTAATCGCGATGTTCCCGGGGTGATTGGCCGCGTGGGCACGATTCTGGGCGATCACAAGATCAATATCGCGGATTTCTCCCTCGGTCGGCGGGGCGGCAACGGCGAAACCGGCGAGCCGGCCGACAAGAAAGCGGCACGCGAGGCAATCGCGGTGGTACACGTCGATGGCCATGTCCCCGATCAGGTGCTGGCAGAGTTGCGCAAAATTCCGGCGGTCGAGCAGGCCAAGCGAATCCGTTTATTCTGACCGCTCTTCTCGAGCGCGGCTCGATTGAGTGACGGGAGAACAGGTTGGCGAACGCAGCGTTTCCAGGTTGAATCGAGAATGGAGAGGCTCCCATGTGGCTGATTTGGTTCATTGTGATCGGTATGATTGCAGGCTGGGCAACCGGGAAGATCATGAAGGGAGCAGGATACGGCCCCCTGATGAATCTACTGCTCGGTATTGTGGGCGGCATGGTCGGCGGCTGGATCCTGCGCCGACTGGGCTTCTACACAACCGGTGGCTTCATCCCTAGCGTTCTGGTGGCAATTTTTGGAGCGGTGATACTGGTAGCGCTGGCCAAGGGATTGAAGCGGGCCTAGGAAAACCGCCGGGACCTAAAGCGCACGCAAGCGCTTCTCGAGTTCATCGACTTCACGAGCGAGTTCCTTCGGCAAGCGATCTCCGAACTTTTCGAAATGCTGGCGGATGAGCGGGATCTCCGCCAACCAGCCGTTCTTATCCACACTCAGCAGCTTCGCCAGATCGGCGGCGGGGATATTCAGTCCGCGCGTGTCGAGGTCGTCGGCGTCGGGCAGGCGACCAATGGGCGTGTCCTTGGCATGAACTCTGTCATCGCAACGATCGAAAATCCATTCCAGCACCCGACTATTTTCTCCGTACCCCGGCCATAGATACCGTCGGTTCTCATCCTGCCGGAACCAGTTTACGTAATAGATCTTCGGCAGCTTCGCTCCCAGGCGGGCACCAATCTTGAGCCAGTGGGCGAAATAGTCGCCCATGTGATAGCCGCAAAAGGGGAGCATGGCCATCGGATCACGGCGTAGTTGCCCTACTCTGCCGGCGGCAGCGGCGGTGGTTTCGCTGCTGGCCGTCGCGCCAAGGAAAGTGCCGTGCGTCCAGTCGAACGCTTCTGTGACGATCGGAACAATTCCGGCGCGGCGTCCGCCGAAAAGGATAGCGTCAACGGGCACGCCTTTGGGGTCCTCCCACTCGGGGGCAATGACCGGGCACTGGCTGGCGGGGGCTGTGAAGCGGGCGTTGGGATGGGCTGCCTTGCGATTCGATTGCGGCGTCCACGGTCGCCGCAGCCAGTCGATTAATTCGGCCGGCTTGTCATTCGTCATCCCCTCCCACCACACATCACCATCCGGCGTCACCGCGCAGTTCGTGAAAATAGAATTTCTCTTGACTGTGAGCAAGGCGTTCAGATTCGACTTCCTGCTAGTGCCCGGTGCGACTCCGAAAAATCCGTATTCTGGATTGATGGCATAGAGCCGCCCATCGGAGCCGAACTTCATCCATGCGATGTCGTCGCCCACTGTCTCTACCTTCCAGCCGGGGATAGAAGGAATCAGCATCGCTAAATTCGTCTTTCCGCAAGCAGAGGGGAAGGCGCCGGTAAAGTATTTCACTTCGCCCGCGGGATTGATCATCTTGAGTATGAGCATATGCTCGGCCATCCAGCCCTCATCCCGCGCCTGCACAGAGGCAATGCGCAGCGCGTGACACTTCTTGCCCAACAAGGCATTTCCGCCGTAGCCTGAGCCATACGACCAAATCTCGCGAGTTTCCGGAAAATGGCAGATGTATTTGTACTCGGCATTCGATGGCCAGGTGGAATCCTGTTGTCCGGGTTCCAGCGGCGCGCCAATCGAATGCATGCCGCGGACGAATTCCCCTTCAGCCCCGAGCACATCCAGCACAGGGTCGCCTACCCGCGCCATGATATGCATGTTGGCCACGACGTAGGGCGAGTCGGTGATCTCTACTCCGATCTTGGCAATCGGCGACCCGATTGGACCCATGCTGTAAGGAATCACGTACATCGTGCGCCCAACCATGCAGCCCGAATAATGTCGACGCAACGCGTTCTTCATTTTCTCGGGATCTTCCCAGTGGTTGGTTGGTCCAGCATCCTGCGGGTTCTCCGAGCAAATGAACGTGCGATCTTCCAGCCGGGCGACGTCGGCGGGATTCGAACGGACCAGGACGCTGTTGGGCCTCTTCCCCGGGTCCAGCGCGATGGCAACTCCGCTGAGGACCATAAGCCGAAGCATGGCCTGGTATTCCTCGGTCGAACCGTCACACCAGTGAACCCGGTCGGGCTGACAGAGCCGGGCTGCTTCTTCCACCCATTGTGTCAGGCGGGGATTTCTATTTTGACCGCTGGCTTCAACTTCCATGACAAGGCTCGACATGCGCCTCTCTCCTGACATCGGCCAAAGCGGAACGTCACGCTAATCGTGCGCGGACGCGATTGGCAGACGTTCGGTTCCGTACAGATCTGTTGGATGCAAAAGGTACAAACGGTTATTGTCCCTCATCCAGAGCGTATTTTCCAAATCTGAGGAGGAACTCAGGCGAGGAGCACAGGATACCCCGCTGCTGCCCGATTCAACTCCTGAGGTTACGCGGGCATGGTACGGGCTCGTTATCTAGTCCTGGGGCAGGGGTTCTCGCTCCAGATCCGCCACTACATCATCCAGATGCTTGAGGGTTTCCTCGACCGTCAGCGAATACATTTCCCGTCCCCCGCCCTCGCCCGATTCCAGCGCCGCCTTGAGGTAATGTCCCGCAATTTCCACGGCAAGCGGATCGGTAATCGTCTTGCCGCTCCTCTTCTTGTACTCAACCCAGGCGGGCATGGGAAGCGCCACCCACACCGGCTGTCCGTCTACCAGAAACTCGATGTCGGTGGCATCGGCGTGGCGGGTGGCGATCGCAACAATCAACTTTTGCTGGACACAGTGGACCTTCTTCTTGGTCCAGCGATCTATCGCGTAGAAATTGTCGTACATGCGGGCGAGAAAATGATAGCCGAGCATCTCGACCGCGCGCAAATCAACGGTCTCGAATGCCTCGAACGCTGCCCAGGCCGATTCCCAGACGACTGGGCTAAGATAGACTTGTGGCGAAGGGACATGTGCTGTCCGTCAAAAACAAATCCGAACCGGAAATTATTTCAATCCATGCCTGGAGGCACCTGCCGTGGTTGGTCCACGGATTTAGCACGCGGCGTGGCGGCTTCTCGACGATTTATGGAGAACCTGCCCTGAATCTGGGCTTCACCAAGGACGACTCCCACACTGCCGTGCGCAGAAACCGGGTGGCATTTCTTAATGCGCTAGGGACCGGGTCGGGACCCGTGTCGTGGCCGCTGGTTACCCTGCGGCAGACTCACTCCGATTTGATTCACCTGGTCGACCAGCCGCCCGCATTTCCTCTTGTCGGCGATGGATTAGTCACGAAAATCCCCGGTATTCTGCTCGCGGTCCAGACGGCGGATTGTCTGCCTATTATTCTGGTGGATCAAAAAACACATGCGATTGGCATCTTCCACGCGGGATGGAGGGGAACGGTAAAGCGGATTGTCGAAAAGGGTGTGGGCGAGCTGCGCCGCTGGTTTGGAACAGAGCCGCGCGATCTGCTGGCGGCGATCGGTCCAGCCATCCATGGCTGCTGCTATGAGGTGGGCGAGGAAGTGCGCGGTGAGTTCCAAAGCCAGTTTGCCTATGCTGGGATACTATTCCGCGAGACGAAAGAGTCGGACGAAATCCGGCAGAAATATCCCTTGCTGTTCATGACCGCGCGTGCGCCCGGCCACTTTGATCTGCCAAAGAAGATTTTCCTGGACTTGGTGGAAGCCAACCGGCAGCAATTGTTGGCTGCGGGAGTGGGGGGAGACAGCATCACCGCTTCTCGACTCTGTACCTGCTGCAACCGCGGCTTGTTGTTTTCCTATCGGGCAGAAAGAGGCAGAACCGGACGGATGATGGCGGTCGCCGGTATCAAGAACTAGGGCGCGAAATTCCCACTATAGTCGGAGGATCGTGAGCATGCGCTCCTCGCTTGCCGTGATGTTGCTGTTCTCGCTGTCGAGCTTCGCTGCCGATCAAAATGATCGAGACCGAATTGGCGCGATTTTTGCCGGCTTCGAATCGAACAATGCTCCCGGCGGTGCGGTGCTGATCAGGAAAGCCGGCAGAACCGTGTTTCAGCGCGGTTATGGCATTACCGATTTCCGAACCCTCCGCAAGGTCGACGAACGTACCTGTTTTCGGCTGGCGTCGCTAACCAAGCAGTTTACTGCCATGGCGGTAATGCTGCTGGTAGATGACGGCAAGCTCCATTACCAAGACCGTTTAACCGACATCTTTCCCGATTTTCCCGATTATGGAAGAGCAATTACTATCCGCAATCTCCTCACCCACACTTCAGGCCTTCTCGATTACGAGGATCTGATGCCCAAGCCTGATCCCACTGTTCCGGTCGAACAAATTCAAATTCACGATGGCGGCGTGCTTGATCTTCTAAAACGGCAGAAGACAACCAAGTTTGTCCCCGGCACAAAATGGGATTACAGCAACTCGGGATACGTCGTACTGGGAATCGTGGTTGCCAAGGTCTCAGGCGAGAGTTTCGACCAGTTCCTGCAGGATCGCTTGTTCGCTCCTCTGAAAATGATGAACACGGTGGTTTACGTGCGCGGAAAAAACGAGGTCGCGCATCGTGCTTTCGGCCACACCAAACAAGCCGCTCGGTGGGAACAGACCGATCAGAGTCCGACCTCGGCGACTCTGGGAGACGGCGGAGTCTATTCTTCCACTGCCGATTTGGCCAAATGGGATGATGCGCTGCGCCAGCACACCTTGCTCAATGATAAGGAAATGCAAGCGGCAATCACGCCAGTGACGGTTCCGGACCACTCCGTGCTCGAGCCCGATGGATCGCCCGCTCAATACGGATTCGGCTGGTTTCTCAATCCTTACCACCAACATCGCCGTATGTGGCACTACGGTGAGACCCTGGGATTCAGGACGAACATTCAGCGGTTCGAGGACGGTTTAACCATCATCGTGCTTTCGAATCGTACTGACGTTGACCCGGGCAGCTTGGGATTGAAAGTGGCAGATTTGTTTTTCGGACGGTGACGCGCCCATACCGGAATCGCCCAGCCAGAGGGACTGATGGGAGAGAGTTTCCGCACGTTTCAGGGGCGCGTCTTTGCGATTTCCGGCACTCGCTCCTCGGCAATCTTCGCTTGCGGTCCCAGATGATATTTTGTCAGCCCCTCCCTTAGGTATTCGAAGCCTTCTTCCGGGGAATCAACGATTCTGAACAGATCCAGGTCGGCCGGTGAGATGGTGCCCGTGTCCGCCATGTGCTGCAAGTTCAGAACCTTGTCCCAATACTGGCGCCCATAGATAACCACCAGAATTTTCTTCGCCAGCTTTTCCGTTTGAGCCAGGGTAAGGATTTCGAATAACTCATCCAACGTTCCGAATCCTCCGGGAAAAATGACCAGCGCCTTGGCCAGGTAGGCAAACCAGAACTTCCTCATGAAGAAGTAGTGGAACTCGAAGTTCAGGGATGGGGTGACGTATGAATTCGGGAACTGCTCAAGGGGCAAGTTGATGTTGAGACCAACCGTCTTCCCGCCCGCTTCTTGGGCGCCCAGGTTGGCCGCTTCCATGATGCCCGGACCACCGCCTGTCGTTACCACGAAACGTCGGCGCTTGGCGGGAATCTTGATCGACCATTCGGTCAGAAGATAGGCCATTCTTCGCGCGTCCTCGTAGTAGCGCGCCATATCCACCGCCGTCTGGGCGCGCTTTAGGCCTTTTTCCTGCTCGGGGGTTGCCTCAGGGCCACTTTTCCATCCGGCCAGAGCACTTTCCGCCTGGCGCAGGTTTTTAATGCGAGCCGATCCGAAGAAAACGACCGTGTCCTGGATCTGTTCTCGGCGGAAGCGGGCCAGCGGTTCCACATACTCGGACAGGATACGCAGAATGCGCCCATCCGGGCTGTTGAGAAATCGCTCATTTTCGTAGGCCAGCGATGCCGGCCTCCGCTTATGATCACTCATCTTCCCATCTCGCTTTTATCGATTTGCCATAGGCTATTCGTGATAGTGAACGGCTTGCCAGAATCCAATCCAGACATCGAGTAGGCCTAATCCGGTGCACAGACCGCGCACGAAGCCGCTGGACACGAAATCCTGCAGCCCGGGGTGGCCGAAAAGCAGACTGTTCGTTGTCCACTCGTCGCGCCAGGGGAAGATAATCAGTATCACACCCAATATCGCGCAGAAGAATACAAACAGCAGCACCGCCAGCCGATGCACCCACAGCTGTCCGCCAGAAAGCGGCGGGGTGGAGAGGTCCGTCCCGTTCTCCATCGAATCGCCGTTTACCCGACGATTCGCGTCCTGAACCTCGGTTGACACGCCGCTGAGAGGTATGTGGCGGTCGGCGCTCACTCCGCCCTCCCTGGATTCGATCCGCTCCTAAGGCACTGTTGTTGCGGCTGCGCCGGTCTCAAGAGGAAGTTCATCCCACGATTTTACGACCTCAGGGCCTTGATGCGCTCACAGACATCGCGATAATCAATATTAATGCCGGAACCTATAGAAATTAATGCCGGAACCTGAAGAAAAATGGCCAAGTGCTCCGCCCCGGTTCTGGGCGCTTTCACCGGTCGCTACTACTGGCGTCGATCGTTGGAGAGCCCCTGCTGGCGTATACTGCTCAGCCAACTTCAAGATATGCCTTCCAGGGGAAGGCCTGCTCTTGGCGGGCTTTTTATATATTGCGATGGGTTTGACGATGAAGCCCTGTTCGG